>NC_014761.1:2100000-2303940 GCF_000183745.1 Oceanithermus profundus DSM 14977
TCGGGCTGCCGGAAACCGAAGCGGTAGGTGCCCGCCTCGTCGATGGGGTAGCGCACCCAGCCGCCGTTGGGCGGGGAGGGCAGCGCCTCCTCGGTGCCGTCGGGCTTACGGGCGCGCACCTCGAGCTCCTCGGGCCCGTCGCCGTCGTAGATGCCCACGACCAGCGGCGCCGTCCAGCCGCGCTTTTCGAGCGCGAAGGGGTAGACCCACTTGGGCCCGTGGACGTTGTAGGTCTGCATCGAGCCGGGGGCGACCTGCAGGGTCACCTTGGCGGGGTCGCCGTCCAGCTTGAAGGCAAGGGCGTTCTTGCCGTTGCCGAAGAACTTGACCGTGATCAGGTAGTCCCCCGGCGAGAGCACGCCGTCGACGAGCTTGTACCAGCGGTGCGGCTCGACGCCCCATTCCTTGCGCAGGCGCACCGCGCCCGCGGCGTCGAAGATCTCCAGCAGGGTCTTGAGCTCGCCCTTCCCCCCGTCGTAGCGCTCGTCGCCCAGCTCGTTGGGGGCGCGGTAGTCGCCGGGGTCGAAGCCGGGCGAGTAGACCGAAAGCTTGAGCGGGGTGCGCTCGGTGACGCGCAGCACCAGCTCGAGCCGCGCCGACTCCCAGCCCAGCTCGGTGCCGGGCACGACGAGCGGGTGGTTCCCCACCTGCCCCACGGCCAGCGCCGAGAGCACGGCGAAGAAGACCGCGATCCAGAACCGCCGGACGCCCATCATCGCCCGCCTCCCCAACGCACGTCCGGATCGGTCAACACCGGCGCGCCTTCCAGATCGTAGGTGAGGGTGCGCTCACCCTCGAAGTCGTCCAGTTCGAACACCCTTTCACCTCCGCCGGGCAGCGGGTCCCGCACGACGAGGCCCGGCATGGGCTCGCCGCTCACGAGGTGCAGCACCACCCGGAACCGCCCCTCGCCGAGGGGAACGACCTTCTTGCTCAACGTCAGCGGTCCGTAGAAGACCTGGGTCTCGCGCACCGCGTCGATCGCGCCGCGCGGGCCGGCCAGCGGGAAGTCGCTCACCGTCAGGCCGTACGCCGCCACCCGGTGCCGGTAACCGTCGCCCAGGGCCTCGGGGTGCGGCAGCGGCGGGAAGGGCGCGGAGGCCGCGTCGAGGGCCACGAGCCAGACGCCGCCCTCCAGATCCCGGAAGGCGTAGCGGCCTTCCGCGTCGGTGACCGCCTGGCGGCCGTCGGCGAGCACCACCCGCGCGCCCGGAAGCGCCACGTCCACGCCGGGGTCGTAGCGGCCGTCGCGCCCCACGTCCAGGAAGACGCGGCCCAGGATCGTCGCGCGCCGCGAGAGGAAGACCTCCTCGGCCACGCGCACCCGCGCCCGCGCCTCACCGCTGGCCACCGCGGCGCCGCTGCGGCCCTCGCCCTCGGCCAGGGCCACGTTGTGGAGCGTGCCCGAAGCGCCGGCGACGACGCGCAGGTCGTAGGTCACCTCCAGCGTCTCGCCCGGACCCACGGTCAGGCCGGTCCAGACGAGCTTCCCGCCGCTCGCGGTCGGCTCGCTCGGGCGCGCCGAACCGGCGATGTAGCGCAGCGCGGGGTCGGGGGTGTCGGTAAGGGCCAGGGCAAGCGCGGCCGTGCCGGGGTTGTGGACCCGCAGGGTGTAGTGCACCGCGTCGCCCAGGCGCACCTCGCGCGGCGAGACCCGCTTCTCGAGCAGCAGCGCGCTGCTCCACACCGGAGTGCGGGTCGTGGGCGAGACCAGGGTGTTGGGGGTCTCGTCGCTCTGCAGGGTGAAGGCGTTCTCGATCAGGGTATCGTCGGGCACGCCGTCCTTCACGCGCACCCGCAACTCGGCCCGCCAGCTGCCGCCGGCGGGCACGTCGGCCGGCTGCCAGCGCACGCGGTGCCGCACGGGGTCGTAGGCGCCCGCGGGCGTGCTGCCCAGGTACTCCAGGTTGGGGTCGAGCCAGTCGTCCACCACCGCGTTGGTGAGAGCGATGGGGTAGCGGTTCTCGAAGCGCAGGGTGTAGGTAAGCTCGGTTCCCGCGGTCACCGTGCCCTGCGGGTCCACCGTCTTTTCCAGAACGACCTCGCCCGGAGCCAGCACCCGCACGGCCTCGTCGTAGGTGCGGTTGGTGTCGCCGGTCGCCGCCGACTCGGCGACGAGGGTGACGGTGAACGGCGGAACCACCTGGCTGGCGGTCACGCAGAAGAGGAAGTCCACGCGCTCGCCCGGTTCCAGGTGCACCGGCAGCGAGAGGGGCACCGTCGGGGTCACGTTGAAGGTGCCGTCCACCCCGGCCGGCAACCCCGAAACGCGGAGGTCGAAGCCGTCGGGCGCGGTCGAGGCGTTCTCCAGGGTGTGCGCGAAGCAGTAGGTCTGGTCGACGATCAGGTCCGCCTGCTGGCGGTCGTCGGCGCTGCCTTCGCCCCCGGGCAGCGCCCGCGGGTTGCCCACGGGACCCAGGTGGAGCCCGTAGGCGGGCAAGATCCGCAGCGAGGCGGTGGCCTCGGCGGGGCCGCCGGGGCCGCTGGCGCGCACGCGGTTCTCGATCACCTGCGGCGCCGCGCCGGGCTGGACCTCCATGCGGAAGTCGAGCACGGCCTCCTCGCCCAGGGCCAGGCCGGCGAGCTGCAACCGCAAGCCCTGCACGTTCGCGGGCTCGCTGGCCGTCCAGGTCGCGCCGTCGAAGTACTCGACCTGCCCCTTGGGGGCGGTGGCGCTTCCGGGAACGAATTGCAGACCGGTGAGCGGCTGCAGGTCGTCGCCGAGCGTGACCGCGCCACCGGTGGCGGCGTCGCCGACGTTGCGCACCCGCAGCGACACGTTGACCTGCTCGCCGGGGCGGGCTTCGGTGGGGGCGAAGGTCTTTTCGACCTGCAGGGCGGGGCCGCTGACCGCGCGGACCTCGCCGTAGTTCTCGGCGTCCTGCTCGCCGCCCAGGCAGGTGGCGCTCACGGAAGCCCACGCCGAGCCGCTCGCCGGGTTGGGCACGCCCAGCTCGAGCACCAGCCAGGCAGACTCGCCGGCGGCGAGGGTCACCTGCGTGACCGCCTGCTCGCCCGGATCCACCTGGGCGTTGCGGTTGGCGTCGAGGTAGATCGCCAGCGAGGTCGGCGTCCAGGCGGAGGCGGGGTCGGCCTGGACCGCCAGGTCGAAGGTGAAGGCGTCGTTGCCCTCGTTGCTCAGCACGTAGGTCAGGTAGGCGGTGCCGCCCACGGTGGCGTTGCTCACCTGACCGGGCCGGGCCACGGTGCCGTCGGGGCCCAGGGCGGGAACGCAGACGGGCAACACCGTCGTTTCGACGGTGTTGGAGTAGTACGTCTCGTTCTCCACCAGGGCCGCGGCCTGGTTTCGGATCACGGTACCCGCGGGCGTGGCCGCCATGGCGATCGCCACGATCCAGGCCAGCAGCCCCAGGGGTAACCAGGTACGGAAGGTTCGTTTCATGCGGTTCGTGTCTCCCGTTCAGGGTTCCCCCGCGCGGCCCGAGGCCGCGCGGGGCGGAAGGGCTATTGGACCTGGACGGTGAAGATCAGGGTGAGCGACGCGCCCGGGGCGAGCAGGTCGTTTTCGTCGACCGCGCCGTCGGCGTTGCTGTCCAGGCCGACGAAGACGGCCTGACCGGTGGCGAGCGTCGTGGGCGCGGTGGGCGACCAGGTCGTGCCGTCGGTCGAGAAGAGCAGCTGCGCACCGGCCACGGTGGTGCTGGCGGAGACGCTTGCGAAGTCGGTGTAACCGGGCAGCGGATCGGAGACGATCACCTTCTTGAGGTCCGCGGTGCCGATGTTGCTGGCGGTCACCGTGTAGCGGATGTACTCGCCGGGCTTGGCCTGGCTGGCGTCGGCGCTGGTGATCGTGGCGCAGGCCGCGTCGGCGCAGGTCTCGCCGCGCTTCTCGATGCGCAGGTCACCGCCCACCACGGTGGTGGTGTCGGTCACGCCGGCGCTGTCGTCGGTCGCGGTGGGGTAGTCGGCGTTGGCGGTGATCCGGTTGGTGTCGATCGCGCCGATGGGCTCGCCGTCGGGCACGATGACGCGCACCTGCACCTCCTGGCTGGCGCCGGGCGCCAGGTTGATCGCCGCGGCCGAGGCCACGTCGGTCCAGGTGGCGCCGCCGTCGGTGGAGATCTGGTAGGTCCAGGTCGGGTGCGTGGAGCCGGACTCGGCGAAGGTGACGCTGGCGGCCTCGTTGCCCAGGTTGCTCACGGTGTGGGTGTAGACGATCGTTCCCGGGCTGGTGACGGTGCCGTTGCGGTCGGGGGTGAAGCGCAGGTCGGCAACGGGGTTGACGATCAGGTCGGTGGTGATCGTGTCGCTGATCGCGGGGTTGGCGTTGCTCGTCGCGGTGATGGTGACGTTGTCGTCGGCGGGGTCGTTCGGGTCCTGGGTGAGCGGCGGGGCGCCGGCCGGAACCTCGACGGCGAGGACGAAGCAGGCCTTCTCGCCCGGGTCGAGCAGCCCGGTGTCGGTCACGGGCGCGGGGGCGGGGCTGTCGAGGACGCCGTCGCAGTCGGGGTCGGGGTAGATCGTGGGGGTCATGCCCGACGGCACCGTGACGCCGAGGTCGTAGGTGTCGGGGTTCTGGCCGGTGTTGCTGACCTCGAAGCCGTAGTAGGCGGTCGCGCCCGGATCCACCGCGGCGGGGGCGGGGTTGTCGTTGGCGGGGTCGCCGTCGCCGGAAGCGCCGTCCTTGGCCAGGTCGAGGGCGTAGCCCGACTGCACCGGCGGAACGACGTCGTGGGTCTCGTTCCAGACCGCCGGGTCGCCTTCGGAGGTGGCGCGCACCGTCAGGTCGGTGTCGCTGGCGGTGGTGACGTCCGCGGGAATCGTGCACTTGACGACGTAGTCGAGGGCGGCGCCGGCGGCGAGGGGGCCGACCGGGTTCGCCAGCGGGGTGGTGCCGTCGGCGGCCATGATCTGGCAGGTCCAGCCGGCGGGCACGCCGCCCACGTCGAGGGTGTAGCTGTCTTCGACGTTGCCACCGTTCGTCAGGGTGTTCTTGAAGTAGACGACGTCGCCGCCGTGAACCGCTTCGTTGATGCGCTGGGCGTCGTCGTTGCGCGGGTCGCTGGTGTCGGTCGTCTCGGCGTAGGTCCAGGTGGTGCCGCTGGGGTCGGTGTAGCTGGCGGAGAAGCCCGCGCCGTCGGAGTCGGGGTCGCCGGCGGGGCCGTTCAGGACCGCGCGGCTGGCGCCGACCGGGGTGCGGGTGGTGTTCGACTCGACCTGTTCGCCGGTGTCGCCGCCGTCGCCGTCGCCGCTGGCGTCGAAGTTGACGGTGGCGGTGTTCTCGATGGTGGTGCCCGCGGGGGTGCCGGCGTCGACGGTCACCTGGAAGCCGAGCCGGTACTGCGCGCCCTGCGGGAAGAAGGCGCCCGCGCCGGCGATGAGCAGCGCCACCTCGCTCACGTCGGAGCCGCTGGCGGGCTCGGTCGCCGTCCAGGCGCCGCCCACCTTGTAGATCACGCTCACGCTGCCCGCGCCGGCGGTGCCGCTGGCGCTGCCGAGGACGTAGGTGGTGTCGGCGGGGATCGCGTCGGCGATGAGGATGCCGTCGGTGGGGGTGCCGTCCACCACGGCCACGCCGGTCACCGCACCGGCGGCGCGGCCGCCCTTGTTGGAGCCGTGCACCGCGTAGTCGATGGTGGCGCCGGGGACGACGGTGCCGCTGGGGCTCGAGCCCTTGGCGGCGTCGAGCACCGCCTGGCTGGTCACCACCGCGCGCGCCCAGTTGGCGGTGTCGGTCTGGGACGGGTCGCCGGTCGAGGCGCCGCTGAGGTTGGCGTGGCCGGTGTTGCCGTCGGCCTCGCCGGCGGGGATCACGGCCTCCACGATCACGCAGGTCGAGGCGTCGGCGTCGAGGCGGACGCTGGTGACCTCGACCTCGCCGGGGTCGACCGTGCCGTTGCAGTTGGCGTCGTGGTAGATCTTGACGCTGCTGAAGTCGAAGGCGTCGGCCGTGCCCTGGGGCGCGGTCAGCTGGATGGTGTCGGCGATGTTGCCGGTGTTGGTGACCACGTAGTTGAAGTAGACGGGCGCTCCCTGAAGGCCGGTCTTGATCTGGCCGGGCGCGGCCTCGGTGCCGTCGGGGGTGATGGTGAAGCCGTAGACGGGCTGCACCACGGTGACGACCTCGTTGGAGGTCGTGGTCTGGGGCTGGCCGGAGGAGTCCGTGTACTTGGCCGAAGCCTGGTTGCGGATCTCCGTGCCCGCGGGCGTGCCCGCGGCCAGGGCCAGACCCAGGGCGAAGAAGAGGACGAAGACGAACTTGGAACCTACGCTGGCTAGCTTCATGAAATCGATGCCTCCCTCGTTCATCGCACGACGGTGCGAAGACGGACGGTAACGGTCTGCCCGGCGTCCAGCGCGGGCAGCACCCAGCGCACGTGGGTGTACGCTTCGGGTTTCACTTCGACTTCCCGTTCCTGCTCGACGCCGTCGGTCACGACGACGACCTTCCTGTAGAGCGGCGGGCGCGCGTACCGCGCGCCGCCGTCGAAACTGAACTCGGGCCGCACCGCAACGCCGCCCAGGTCGAGCGGCTCGGCCGAGCCCGCCAGGTAGCGGGTGCCCGGGGGTACGGGAATCACCAGGACCACGTCCTCGAGCGCCCGGTCGGAGCGGTTGGTCGCCGCGAGCCGCCACTCGAGCGTCTCGCCCGGCGCCGCGCTCGCGGCGCGCTCGAACACCTCTAGGCGCTCCCCCTCGGCGTTCGTCACCTGGAGCACGCGGAAGGAGGCGAGCTCGAGCCACAACGGCGGCACCGCCGCGACGGCCAGGGCGAAAAAAACCGCCGTCCATACAGCACGGCGCAAATTCATCGATACACTTCCTTCATATTCCAATAACCTCCCAGAGCAGTATAGAAACAACTTTCGTTAACCTACTACCCCTATTTGGGGGTGTTTTACCTCTCTAAAGGAGGAGTATACCGCCCGGCCGTTAAACGCATGTCAAAAAAGCGCCCCCGCGGGCGCACCTCCCCGGGTTTGAACCGGGTACAAGGAAACCGCTTCAGCCCAGGCTCTCGCGGAAGGCCTGCTCCACGAGCGCCTCGCTGCGCTCCAGGAAGGCGCGGTAGCGCCGCACGAACGCCAGGGCCTCCGGGGTCAGGCGGCTCCGCCCTCCGCCCTCGCCCCCCGAGTGCGACTCGATGAGCCGGAAGCCCAGGGCCGCCTCGACGCGGCGCACCCGGGCCCAGGCGGCGCGGTAGCTGAACCCCGCCGCCCGCGCCCCCGCCTTGAGGCTGCCGCTGGCGTGCACCGCCTCCAAGAGCCGCAGGGTGCGCGGACCCATCAGGTACTCGCCCGTTTCGGTCTCCAGCCAGAACTTGGCGCGCGGTCGCATGGTCCCCTCAGTAAACCATCTCCCCGGCCACGTAGGCCCGGGTCAGCGCCTCACGAGGACGGACGAAGAGCCGCTCGCTGGGGGCGCGCTCCACGATCCGTCCCCCCAGGAGGAACCAGGTCTCCTGCCCCAGCCGCCGCGCCTGGTAGAGGTTGTGGGTGACCAGGACGATCGTGCGGCCCTGCCCGTGGGCCTCGCGCAGCAGCCCCTCGACGCGGTCGACGTTGCCCGGATCGAGGGCCTGGGTGGGCTCGTCCAGGAAGAGGACGTCGGGCTCGATGGCGAGCGCCCGCACCAGCGCCAGGCGGGCGCGCTCGCCCCCCGACAGCGAGACCGCGGGCTGGGCCAGCTTGTCGGCGAGCCCCACCCGCTCGAGCCACGGCCGCACCCGTCGCGCCGCCTCGCGCCGGCGCACGCCGCGCAGCTCGAGCCCGAAGGTGGCGTTGGCGAGCACGCTGCGATCGAGCACCGTGCGGTCCTGATCGAGGAAGACCGCCCGCCCCTGCAGCTCCACGCGGCCGCGGTCGGGGCGCTCGAGTCCCGCGAGCAGGCGCAGGAGCGTGCTCTTCCCCGCACCGCTGGGCCCGATCACGGTCACGAAGCGGCCCGGGGGCACTTCGAGCGCTTCCACCGTGAGCTCGAAGCCCGGGTAGCGCCGCACCAGCCCCTTGCTCCGGATCACCGCCGCTCCCCCCAGACCACCAGGACGGCGGTGACGACCAGCGTCACCCCCAGCAGCACCGCCCCCAGCGCCAGCGCGCTCTCCAGCTCGCCCTTGCGGGTCTCCAGCACGACCGCGGTGGTGAGCACCCGGGTGTGAAAGCGGATGTCCCCGCCGACGATCGTGGCCGCCCCCACCTCGCTGATCGCCGCGCCGAAGCCGGCGGCGAGCGCCGCGACGATCGGCCGGCGGCTCTCCCAGAGCAGG
Source organism: Oceanithermus profundus DSM 14977 (assembly GCF_000183745.1). NCBI lineage: Bacteria > Thermotogati > Deinococcota > Deinococci > Thermales > Thermaceae > Oceanithermus > Oceanithermus profundus. Next base: position 2,108,228 of record NC_014761.1, read on the forward strand.
GTGGCGAGCACCTGCCGCTCCGTGCCGCCGAGGCCGCGCACCAAGCGCCGCACCCCCTCGGCGCGCACCCGCACCGCCGCCAGGGTGAAGCCGGCGATCATGGGAAAGGCCAGCACCGCCTCCGCCAGCACCATGGCCAGCGGGGTGAAGAGCAGCCCCAGCCCGCCCAGCGGCCCGCTGCGCGAGAGCAGGAAGTAGAAGAGCAGCCCGACGACCACCGGCGGCAGCCCCATCCCCGCGTAGAGGACGACCTGGGCGCCCATGCGCCCCCGCCGCGGCCGCGAACCCAGCCACACCCCGAGGGGGAGGCCGAAGAGGGCGGCGAGCAGCGTGGCGGCCCCCGCCACCCCCAGGCTGCGGGCGGCGATCTCCCCGACCTCGGCCCAGGCGAGGGTCAACTAAGGGTTCACCTCCACCTTGCAGCGGCCGTAGAGGGGGTTGAAGAGGCTCTTCCCGAAGCGGTCCTTCAGGTAGGCGCCGATTTGCTGCTGCACGTCCGGACGCAGCAGGTAGGCGCGCAAGGCGTAGGCCGCCTCGCGGTTCGCCCCGGGGAAGCGCTCGGGGTTCACCACCATGTAGCCGTACTGGTTGAGCATGCGCGGATCGGGGCGGTCGAAGAGGCCTTCGAGGTCCACCTTGTCGCGCATGAAGAGGAAGGTGCCGAGGTCGGTGAGGGTGTAGGCGCGCTTCTCGGCGGCCAGGGTGAGCGTCGCCCCCATGCCGCTGCCCGACTCCAGGTACCAGGGGCGGCCCGCGGGGTCGAGCCCGGCGGCGCGCCACAACGCCTGTTCGCGGTGGTAGGTGCCGGAGTTGTCGCCGCGGCTGACAAAGGCGGCCTCCGCCGCGAAGATGCGGCGCATGGCGTCCAGGGCGTCCGCGGCCGCGCCCACGCCCGCAGGGTCGGCGGCGGGGCCGGCGATCACGAAGTTGTTGTAGGCGATGCAGGCGTGGGCCACGCCCTTGCCCTCGCGCAGGAACCGGGCCTCCAGGTCGGGGGCGTGCACCAGCACGGCGTCGGCGTCGCCGCGCCCGGCGATGGCCAGCGCCTGGCCGGTGCCCACCGCGATCACCTGCACCGGCACCCCGGTCTCGCGGGTGAAGCCGGGGAGGATCGCCTCGAGCAGGCCCGAATCGTTGACGCTGGTGGTGGTGGCCAGGCGCAGCGGCGCGGCCGCCAGCGCCGCCCCCAGGAGCAGACCCAACGCGATGAGCTTCTTCATCGGTCACCTCCGTATTGCACGACGTTGCAACACCCCCATTCTAGCGCCCGCGCCCCCGGCAAACGCCCCGCCTGGCGGCGGGGCGTGCAACGGACGGTCCGGTTAGCGTTTCTTGCGGCCGCGGCCGCGCTTCTTGCCGCCTCCGGCGTCCCCTCCGGAGTCGGAGCCGCGCATGAAGCTCTTGAGCTTGTGCTCGAACTCGGGGGCCTGCCGCGGCAGCCTCCGGGGCTTGGGCGGGTCGACGGGCTTCTCCATGAGCTCCTTGATGGAGAGGTCGAGCCGCCCCTTGTCGTCGCGCCCAAGGACGAAGACCTCGACGATGTCGCCCTCGTTCAAGAAGTCGCGCACGTTCTTGACGAACTCGTGCGCGATCTCGGAGATGTGCACGAGTCCCGATTCGCCTCCGGGAAGCTCCACAAAGGCGCCGAAGTCCATGACCCGCGTAACGCGGCCTTCCACGATGCTGCCTGCTTCGTACTTCATTCAGTTCTTCCTCCATGGGGCGCGACCCGCACGCTGGCGGCAGGGACCTAAGGCAAGGCTTTTCGCGCTCACGATGGGGCCACTATAGCACATCGCCCCCGGCAGGCAAGCCCGTCTATATAACGCTTTTCATGCGGCAGTCCCTGAAGTGATATATTGGCGGTACGGAGGTCGCCGTGTCCGAGTTGTGGTTCGAACCAACCCCCGACGAACGCGCGCTGCTGGGCGCGCTGGGAAGCTTCCTGACCGACCGCGTGGTGCCCACCGCCGCCGAGCGCGACGCCTCGGGCGCCTTTCCCCACGACCTCGTCCGCGAGCTGGGCGAGCTGGGCGTCTTCGGCCTGCAGGTGCCCGAGGCCTACGGCGGGCTGGGCCTGCCCACCCGCACGGCCGCCCGCATCCTCGAGGAGATCGCCTGGGCCGACGGCAGCCTGGGGCTGACCGTCGCCAGCCACAACTCGCTGGCCACGGGGCACCTGCTCCTCGATGCCAGCGAGGAGCAGAAGGAGCGGTACCTGCCGAAGATGGCGAGCGGCGAGTGGCTGGGCGCCTGGGGGCTGACCGAACCCGGCGCGGGCTCGGACGCCGCGGCGCTTTCGACCCGGGCCGAGGAGGCGGACGGCGGCTGGGTGCTGAACGGGACCAAGCAGTTCATCACCCAGGGTTCGGTGGCCGGGGTCTACGTGATCAACGCCCGAACCGACCCCGCGCCCGAGGGCAAGCCCCACCGCGGCATCAGCACCTTCGTCTTCCCCGCGGGCACGCCGGGGCTCACGATCGGCCGCAAGGAGGACAAGCTGGGGCTGCGCAGCTCGGACACCGCGCAGCTGATCTTCGAGGACCTGCGCCTGCCCGCGGACGCCCTGGTGGGCGAGCGGGGCCGCGGGTTCTACACCGTGCTGCGTGTGCTCGACGGGGGGCGTGTGGGCATCGCGGCGCTGAGCGTGGGCCTCGGCCGCGCGGCGCTCGAGTTCGCCGCCCGCTACGCCGGCGAGCGCCGGCAGTTCGGCCGCCCCATCGGGCGCTTCGAAGGCGTGGGCTTCCAGCTCGCCCAGATGAGCACCGACCTGGAGGCCGCGCGGATGCTGTACCTGAAGGCGGCCGAGCTGAAGGACGCCGGGCGCGACTACACCCTGGCCGCGGCCCAGGCCAAGCTCTTCGCCAGCGAGGTGGCCACCCGCGCCGCCGACGCGGCCATCCAGATCCTGGGGGGCTACGGCTACATCAAGGACTACCCGGTGGAGCGTTACTGGCGCGACGTGCGGCTGATGCGCATCGGCGAGGGCACGAGCGAGATCCTCAAGCTGGTGATCGCCAAGCGGGTGCTCGAGCGCTACTCGGCCTGAACGCGGCCTTCCCCCAGTTGGGGGTACGCCGACCCGGCGGACTCGGCTACCCTGAGGGCATGAAAGGCGCGAAGGGCCGCGGTGCGGGCGCGCGCCGCGGCGGAGCCGCACGGCGCGGCGGCTTCACGCTCATCGAGCTGCTCATCGTCCTCGCCATCGTCGGCGTCCTGGCCGCCGTCCTGCTGCCCTCGCTCGTCCGCGCCCGGGTGCTGGCCAACCAGCAGGCCGCAAACGCCTTCGCCCACAACGTCTACAAGGCCTCGTTCGCCTACGTGGCCGCCTCGTCCGATTTGGCCGTGGTCACCGACGGCGACTGCCGCGACGGTTACACCGCCGGTGGCTACCACGTCGCCGCAGCCGGGCCCATGGTCGCGGCCTGTCGGGTGACCGACGCCGACGGCAACGGCGTGCCCGAGGTGGAGGTGCAGGACCGCTACGGCAACACCTACCGCTTCTAGGCCGGGCGGCGCGCGCCGCCCGGCTAGGCTTCCGCCCCCCACGTCGCATAGACTGACGGCGTGAGCGAACGACTTTTCTGGCAGGACCCCTACGCCACCGCCTTCACGGCCACGGTCACGCGCGTCCGGGAGGAGGGCGGCCGCTTTCTGGTCGAGCTCGACCGCACCCTCTTCTACCCCACCTCGGGCGGCCAGCCCCACGACACCGGCACCCTGGGCGGGGTGCGGGTGCTGGACGTCTTCGAACCCGAGAAACACGGCCAGCGCATCGTGCACGTGCTGGAGGCGCCGCTCGAGGAAGGCGCCGCGGTGGAGGGGAAGATCGACTGGACCCGCCGCTACCGCCACATGCAGCGCCACACCGGCCAACACGTCCTCAGCCAGGCCTTCCTGCGCGCGGCGCAGTGGAACACCATCGCGGTGAGCCTGGCGGGGCCGGAGATCCACATCGACTTCGACGTCTGGCCGGGCCCCGGGGCGGCCGAAGAGGTGCTCGCCGAGGCCGAGGCGCTGGCGAACTGGGCCGTCTACGCCAACCTGGCGGTGAGCGCGCGCGAGGTGCCCGAGGCGCAGGTGCCGCTGTTGCCGCTCCGGCGCATGCCCAAGGTGCGCGGTTCGGTGCGGGTGGTCCAGATCGAGGACTGGGACCTCGCCCCCTGCGGCGGCACCCACCTGCGCAGCACCGCCGAGGCGGGGCCGATCAAGCTGCTGGGCTTCGAGAAGGGCAAGAAGAAGACGATTCGGGTCTACGCCCGCACCGGCTGGGAGGCGCTGGAGGACTACGCCGCCAAGCACCGCACCCTGAAGGCGCTGGCCGGGCGCTTCTCGGCGGGGGTCTTCGACGTGCCCGAACGGGTGCAGAAGCTCGAGGACGAGCTCTACGCCGCGCGCGGCGAGGCGCAGGCGCTGGCCGCGGAGCTGGCGGAGCACTATGCCCGCGAGCTGGCGCAGGCGGGCTTCCCGGCGGCGCGCCAGGTGCCGCTGGCGGCGCTGGCGGAGACGGGGCGGCGGGTCGCCGAGTGGCCGGGGGCGCTGGCGCTTCTGGCCGCGCTCGAGCCCGGCGGCGAACACGCGCGGCTGCTGCTGGTGGCCCACCCCGACCGCGAAGCCGAGCTGCGGTCGCTGTGGCGGGAGCGGCTCGAGCCCCTGGGGGCCAGGGGCGGGGGCCGCGGTCACATACAGGGGCGGCTCGCGGCGGGTAAACTGCAGCTTGCGCTCGAAGCGTTCTCGGGCGCGGCAAAGGAGAACCCATGAGCACGACGCACCCCAAACCCCTCGGCGACGCCGTCTTGGACCTGAAGCCCGGCGACCGCCTCTTCGATCCCCAGGCCCACAGGGGCTACCTGATCTACGGCATCCGCATCTACGACGACTACGACCACGGCATGCTCGACACCTACTTCGACCTCATCGCCGAAGACGGCACCCACGTAGTGCTGCAGGGGCTGGCCATCAGCCGCTGGGAAAAGCTCTGAAGCGAGGGCGCCACGGTAAGGCGGGCCACGGCCCGCCCTTTTTTCACCCGGTACAATGGCGCATGACAAAGGAGGCGGCATGCGCGTGCTCACAATCCTTGGTCGGGTCCTCGCGGGCCTGATCGTCCTGGTCCTGCTGCTCGCCGTGGGCGGCTACTACTACCTGAAGAACGCCACCCTGCCCCAGACCAACGGCCGGCTCGTCACCCCCGGCCTCTCGGCGCCGGTGGAGATCCTCCGCGACGCCAACGGCATCGTCCACGTCAAGGCCGCGAACGAGCACGACCTCTTCTTCGGTCAGGCGGTGGCCCACGCCCAGGAGCGGCTGTGGCAGATGGAGTTCCAGCGGCGCATCGGCGCCGGCCGGCTCGCCGAGGTGCTGGGCGAGGCGGCCGTGCCCACCGACAAGTTCCTGCGCACCCTCGGGGTCTACCGCGCCGCCGAGCAGGCCTACGAAAACCTGCCGGACGACCTGAAGGCCATCGTCGACGCCTACGTGGACGGGGTCAACGCCTACCTGGCCACGAACCCGCCGCTGCCGCTCGAGTTCAAGCTGCTCGGCTTCGAGCCCGAGCCCTGGACGCCGGCCGACGTGCTGGTGTGGCAGAAGATGATGAGCTACGACCTCAGCGGCAACTACGAGGAAGAGCTGCAGCGCTACCGGCTGCTGGCCCGCGGGCTCAGCAAGGCGCGCATCGAGGCGCTCATCCCCGGCTATCCGGCCGCGGCCCCCACGATCGTGCGGCGCATTCCCGAGCGGCTGCGCCCGCGGCCTGTCCGCGAAACGGCCCCGGCCCCCGCGCCCCAGGGCGCGGCCTGGGTGGAGGAGCTGCTGGCGCTGGCACGCACCCTCCCCAGCAGCCTCGAGGCCTCGAACAACTGGGTGGTGGGCCCCGAGCGCAGCACCACCGGCAAGCCGCTGCTCGCCAACGACCCCCACCTGGGGCTCTCGGCCCCCTCGATCTGGATGCTGATGGAGCTCGAGGCCCCCACCTACCGCGCCACCGGCGCCACCTTCCCGGGGCTGCCCACGATCGTCATCGGCAAGAACGAGCGCATCGCCTGGGGGGTGACGAACCACGCCGCCGACGTGCAGGACCTCTACGTGCTCGAGGAGGCGGAGGGCGGCTACCGCTACCGGGGCGAGGTGCGCCCCTACCACCTCCGGCGCGAGACGATCGCGGTCAAGGACGCCGACCCGGTGGTGCTCGAGGTGCGCGAGACCGTCTACGGTCCGGTGATCTCCGACGTCGTGGGCGCCCCCGAAGGACAGGCGCTGGCGCTCCGCTGGGTCAGCCTCGAGCCTAGCGACGAGACGATGGCCGCCTTCTACGGCATCGGCAAGGCGGCGAACTGGGAGGAGTTCACCGCCGCGCTTTTGCGCCTGAAGGCCCCGAGCCAGAACTTCGTCTACGCCGACGTGGAGGGCAACATCGGCTACCTCGCCCCGGGCAAGATCCCGGTGCGCAAACCCGGCCACTCGGGCAAGTACCCGGTGCCCGGCACCGGCGAATGGGACTGGGTGGGCTTCGTGCCCGCGGAGGCCCTGCCCCGGACCTACAACCCGCCCGAAGGGTACATCGTCACCGCGAACAACCGCTCGACCCCCGAGGGCTGGCCCTACACCTTCACCCACGACTGGGCCCCGGGCTTTCGGGCCGCGCGCATCGAGCAGCTGATCCGCGCGAGACCCAAGCTGAGCCCCGAGGACTTCGCGCGCATCCAAGGCGACGAGGTCAGCCTGATGGCCCGGAGCTTCCGCCCGGTGCTCGAGCGCCTGCGCCCCCAGAGCGAACGCGCCGCCGAGTGGCACAGGAAGCTGCTCGCCTGGGACGCGAACGAAACCGCCTCCAGCACCGAGGCCACCGTCTTCCAGGCCTGGTACGCGGAGCTGGCGCGGCTGCCCGAAGCCGAGGTGGGCCAGGCCTACTGGAACGAACCCCTCTATCTGAAACGCGCGCTGCTCGAAGGCGATCCCGCCTGCGACGCCCGCGGCGTGAGCTGCCTGGACTTCGCCGCCCAGGCGCTGGAGCGCGCCCTGGCGCGCCTCGACGCCCTGGGCGGGATCGTCCCCTGGGGGCAGCTCCACCCCGCGGTCTTCGATCACGGGGTGATGACCCACCAGCCCCAGCTGCGCCGCTTCTTCGACCGCGAGATCGCCCACGGCGGGGACCGCTTCACCGTCAACATGGGGGCCTACGACTTCGCCACCTTCCGGATGAACCACGGACCCAGCTACCGCGAGATCGTGGCCCTGGGCCTCCCCGAACAGAGCTACTGGATCCACCCGATGGGCCAGTCGGGCAACGTCCTCAGCCGCCACTACGCCGACCTGCTGCCGCTTTGGGCGAACGTCGAGTACCTGCCGATGGGTACGGGGGAACCGGTGGCGCGGCTGGTGCTCGAACCCTAGCGCCGACGCTAGAGGTACTCCGCCCGGTCGGGCTCGTCTTCCCAGAGCGCGGGCAGCCGGCCGGGGCGGCGCCAGACCTCCCAGCGCGCCCCGTCCCAGGCGTAGGCGCCGGGCCGAGGATGGTCGAGGTAGTCGAGGTGCATCGCCTCCCCGTAGGCCCCCGCCTCGAGGAAGGCCACGGCGTCGCCCTCGCGGGGCACCGGCAGCTCCACGTCGCGCGCCAGCACGTCGCCCGACTCGCAGGCGGGGCCCGCCAGGTCGTAGACCGCGGTGCGCTCGGAGGCGTAGAGCGGCCGCACCGGGTGGCGGGCGCCGTAGAGCAGCGGCCGCAGGAAGGCGGTCATCCCGGCGTCCAGCAGCAGGTAGCGCCGGCGCGTCCGCTTTTCGGCCCAGACGCGCGCGACCAGCACGCCGGCGTCGGCGACCAGGGCGCGGCCGGGCTCGATCCACAGCTCCGCCCCGTAGGCCCGCGCCAGCGCGAACATCCCCGGGGCCAGGTCCCGCGGGTCCAGGTCGAGGCCGAAGCCGCCCCCCAGGTCGAGCACCTCCAGGGGACCCACCCGCTCGCGCAGCCGCTGGAGCACCTCGAGCCGGGCGGCGAAGTCCGCGGGGTTGTGCAGGTTGGAACCCAGGTGCACGTGCAGGCCGCGCATCTCCAGACCGAGTTCGCGTCCGCGCGCGAAGACGTCGGGCCAGTCCTCGGGCAGCACCCCGAACTGGCTGTCGCCGCGGCCGGTGGCCAGGTGGGGGTGGGTGTCCACGGGCAGGTCGGGGTTGAGCCGCAGCAGCACCCGCGCCTCCGGCAGACGCTGCGCGATCCGCTCCAGGTCGGCCCGGGAGTCGGCGACCAGCGTGGGCACCCCCGAGCGCGCCAGCTCCCCCAGCACCTCCGGTGGCTTGACCGGGCCGTTCAGCACCACCTCGTCGGGCATGAAGCCGGCCACGTAGGCGCGCACGACCTCGCCCAGGCTCACCGCCTCCGCACCCAGGCCCTGCGACCGCAGGCGCTCGAGCAGGCGCAGCCGCGGGTTGGCCTTGAGCGCGTAGAAGACGCGGGCCGTCGGAAAGGCCTCCAGGTAGCGGCGGGTCCGCTCCTCGATGCGGCGCAGGTCGTAGGCGTAGAAGGGGGTGGGCACGCGCCCGAGGAGGTCGTGCAGCGCGCGCATGAAGTCCTCGGGGGGCTCGTAGGGCATGCCTTACGATACCCCGCCGTTGTATCCTGATCCCATGCCGCTCATCGGGGTGACCAGCCAGACCGGCCGCACCGGCCGGGTGAACGTGACGCCGTTGTGGGGCGTGCGCGAGCCCTACCGGGCCGCCCTCGAGGCCCAGGGCGCCGGCGTGGTGGTGCTGCCGCCGCAGCCGGAGCCGCGGCTCGAGGGCGTCCTCGCGCGCCTCGACGGCCTGCTCCTGCCCGGCGGGGCCGACCTCGACCCGCGCCACTTCGGCGAGGACCCACACCCGCGGCTGGGTCCGGTGGACCCCGCGCGCGACGAACTCGAACTCTTCGCCGCCCGCTGGGCCGCCGAGCACGGGCTGCCCACCCTGGGCGTCTGCCGCGGGGCCCAGGTGGGGGCGGTCGCCCTCGGCGGCAGCCTCTACCAGGACCTGGAAAGCGCCGGCTTCACCCGGATCGGCCACGACCAAACGGCCCCCGCCCCGGCGCTCTGGCACACCGTCGAGCTGGAGGAGGACCGCTGGCTCGCCCCGCTCTTCGGCCGCCGCTTCCGCACCAACAGCTACCACCACCAGGCCATCCGCGACCCGGGGCCCTTCCGCGTCCTGGCGCGCGCGGCCGACGGCGTCATCGAGGCCGCCGACCTGCCCGACCACCCCTTCTTCCTGCTCGTTCAGTGGCACCCCGAGCTGCTGCCCGACCACTGGGGGCTGTTCGGCCTGCTCGTGGAAGCCGCCGCGGGCCGCCGCGCCTCGGCGGCCGACTGAAGCGCGCCCGGCCCGCGGGGTTCTTCCGGGCTAGCTCCGCGGGTCCAGCGCGTCGCGCACCGCGTCGCCCAGCAGGTTCCAGCCCAGCACGAAGAGCGCGATGGCCATGCTCGGCCAGAACCAGACGAACCAGTACTTCAGCGGCTCGCCTCCGGGGTTGGAGATCCAGCTGCGGGCGAAGCTGATCATCTGCCCCCAGTCGGCGTAGCCCACGTCGGCCCCCAGCCCCAGGAAGGCGAGCGTCGAGGCGGTGATTACGATCGCGCCGATGTCGAGGCTGGCCAGGATGATCATCGGTCCGATGGCGTTGGGCAGGATGTGCTTGAAGAAGAGCCGGCCGGAACCCGCGCCCACCGCGTGGGCGGCGGAGATGTAGTCCTGGGCCTTGACCTGGAGGATGTTCCCGCGCAGCATGCGCGCGTAGATGGGCCAGGCCACCAGGGCGATGGCGATCATCGTCTTGATCAACCCGCGGCCGAAGATCGAGGCGAAGACCATGGCCAGCACCAGGCCGGGGATCGAGTAGACGACGTCGACGAGCCGCATCAGCAGGTTGTCGAGCCAGCCGCCGAAGAGCCCCGCGAGCCCCCCGACGACGGTGGCGATGACGAGCACGATGCCCACCACCAGCACGCCGATGTAGAACGAGGTGCGCGCCCCCCAGACGATGCCGTAGTAGATGTCGTAACCCCCGCTGGCGATGCCGAGGGGGTACTTGGCGCTGGGCGGCTTGGGCACCGGCGAGTAGCTGACCCGGGGGATCTTGTAGCAACTCTCCGGCGGGGCGAAGGTGGCCCGCCAGAAGGCGGGGTGCGCCGGGCTGCGCAGCGCCGTCCGCGCCTCGCTGCGCCCCAATCCCAACTCACGCACGCACCCCCGGGGCAGCCGGTCGGCGGTCAGCACCGGCGCCAGAACGGCCATTCCCGCGAAGAAGAGCAGGATCACCAGGCCGGCGAGCGCCAGCGGGTTGCGGCGGAAACGGCGGAATCGCTTGCCCTCGAACCAGCGTTCCCGCTTGGGCCCGGGCGCGACGGGGCTACTCATAGCGGATCCTCGGATCGACGATCACGTAGGCCACGTCCACCAGCAGGTTGGCCGTGGCCATGATGAGGCCGATCAGCATTACGAAGGCGAGCAAGGTGGTCACGTCGAGTTGCAGCGCCGCCTTGGCCGCCCACTCGCCCAGACCGGGGAAGTTGAAGATCAGCTCGATCACCACGATGCCGCCGATCATCCGCCCCAGCATGGGCCCGGCCATGGTGATCACGGGGATCAGCGCGTTGCGGCGCGCGTGCTTGTAGACCACGGTTTTTTCGGCCAGTCCCTTGGCGCGGGCGGTGCGCACGTAGTCCTTGCCCAGCTCGTCGAGCATCGAGGACCGCATCACCCGCATGATGCCGGCGCTGACGACGATGACCAGCGCCGTCGCGGGCAGGACGAGCCGCTTCAGGGCTTCGAGGGCGATGTCCGGGCGGCCGTTGAGCAGGCCGTCGATCGTGAAGAGGCCGGTGTACCTGCGGAAGTCGCCCCCGGCCAGCTCGATCAGCAGCGAGCTGGGCAGGCGGCCGATGCCGAACCAGCCCAGGCCCCCGTAGACCCAGGCGACCAACCAGATGGCCACCACGAAGGTCGGCAGCGACCAGCCCACGATGGCCACGACCCGGAGCGCCTGATCGAGCAGGCTGTCGCGGTGGGTGGCGGCCTGGGTGCCCAGCCAGACGCCCACGAGCACGATGGGGACGAAGGCGGCCAGCGCCAGCTCCATCGAGGCGGGAAAGCGCTTGCGGATCGTGGTGAGCACGGGCTCCTTGGAGATGCGCGAGAAACCCAGATTGCCCCGCAGCACCTCCCCCGCCCACAGCTTGTACTGAACGGCGAAGCCCTCCCGCAGGTGGTACTTCTCGATGATGAGGTCCAGGTTTTCGATTTGTTTGTCCGAGGTCACGAAAGCCGCCGCCCGCTGCTCCGGCGAGAGGAGCTGCATCAGCCCCATGATGATCAGCGAGAGCACGAAGAGCACGACCGGGATCTGCAACAGGCGGCGGGCGATGTAGTTGAACATGGCGTCTCTTTTTTAGGGGCGCCGGGCCGCACGGCCCGGCGCCCGGACGGGTTACTTCTTGCTGAGGTCCTTCCAGTAGAAGGCGCCGCTGATCATCGAGTTGTAGTAGACCCCCTGCAGGTCGTCGCGGGTCACGATGAACGGCGACTGCCGCGGGTAGGGCACGTTGGGCAGCACGTCGTAGGCCATGCGCCCGATCTTGCGGTAGATGGCGAAACGCTCTTCCTGCTGATCAGGGCGCACCAGGGTGCGCGCGTACTCGATGAGCTTGTCGAATTCGGGATCCTTGAAGTTCTGACGCTTCGCCAGCGAGCCCTCGGAGTGGTAGAAGGGGTGGATGAAGTTGTCGGGGTCGGCGTAGTCGGCGCCCCAGCCCAGCGGCCAGACGGGCAGCGACTTGGCGCGCGCGGCCTTGAGGTAGTCGGACCACTGCAGCGGGACCACGTCGATCTTGAACTTGGGGTTGAGGCTCTCGATGTTGGCCTTCAGCATCTCGGCCACCGCCTGGCGCACGGTGTTGCCGGCGTTGTGGGTGATCGTGAGGCGGAAGCCCTTCTCCCAGACTTGGCCGCCCCAGGCCTTCTTGAAGTATTCCTCGGCCTTGTCGAGATCGAGCTTGCGGATCGGGATGTCCGGGTCGTAGCCGGGCCAGGTGGGCGGCAGGGCCATGGTGTACCAGGCGGCGTTGCCCTCGTAGATGTCGTTGTAGATCGCGTCCTGGTCCAGGCTGTAGGCGAAGGCCTTGCGGACGTTGACGTCGGCGAAGAAGTCGCGCGGGATGCCGTTGCCGTCAAGCTTGCCCGAGCCGATGTAGGGGTTGTTCTCCCCCTGCACGTTGAAGTTGAAGAAGACGACGTGCGCCCCCGCCGGCGACCAGGCCGGGTCGGACCAGACCTTGACGCCCGCCATCTGCTTCACCTTGGCGTTGACCGTGGCCCAGTCGTTCACGTCCACGCGGTCGGCGTCGCCGCGGCGCAGGGCCTCGAGCCGGGTGGCCTCTTCCTCCACCGCCTGCACCAGCACGTTCTTGATCGCCGGCGCCTCGCCCCAGTAGCCGTCGAAGGCCTTGGCGACGATGTTCTTGTCGTCCCACTTCACCAGCATGTAGGGGCCGGTGCCCGAGGCGTGGTTGTGCAGGTAGCCGGTGCGCAGGTCCACGCCGATCCAGTCCTTCCAGTCGTCCTTGGTGCCGCTCCAGGCGCCGTGGGCGATGGCCCACTTGCTGTCGACCACGCCCGCGGCGGTGAAGAGCATCTTGGCGAAGAAGGCCACGTCGGGGCCGGCGAGGTTGAAGCGGACGGTGTAGAGGTCGTCACAGACGACGCTGCCCTCGATCTTTTCCCAGTAGGCGTCGAGGAACTTGTCGATTTCATCTTGCGAGGCGTTCTCGCCCAGAGCCTTCTTGGCCTCGGTAAGGGCGTCGTTGCCGTAACCGGTGAGGGCGTCGCCGTAGAACCAGGCGCCGGAGTCGCCCGGCATCGTCACCAGGATGCGTTCGATCGAGTACTCGACGTCGCGGCAGGTCATCGGGTTGCCCGAGTGGAACTTCACGCCCTTGCGCAGGTGGTAGACGTAGGTGAGGCCGCCGTCCTTGACCTCGTAGCTCGTCGCCAGGGTGGGCTCGTACTCGCCCGGGACGTCGCGCTTGAAGCTGTAGAGCGTCTCGTAGATGTTCTCGATCACGCCGATCGAGGCCCCGTCGTAGGCCTGCACCGGATCGAGCGAATCGAAGACGGCGTTTTGCATGTAGACGTAGGTGTCCTGGGGGGTGGCCGCGAACGCCCCGCCCAGTACGGCCAGCGCGATCGCGGCAATCAGATGCTTTTTCATGCGTCTCCTTTCGTAATTTATACGGGCCCATGCTACCATTCATCTTCCTTTCATGTAAGGACGGGAGCTCTGAATGTCCGATAACCAAGGAAAACATTGGTTCTCTTGGAAATGTCCCTGCCATAGCGGGGAGCCGGAAAGTTGTATGGAAAAAGACCCGGCGGGTCCGCCGGGTCCGGTGGTGCGCCGTCGGTTCTAGCTCTTGGGGTCCAGCGCGTCGCGGACCGCGTCGCCGAGGAGGTTCCAGGCGAGACCGAAGAGCACCAGCATGAGGCTGGGGTAGATCCAGACGTACCAGAAGTCGAAGGGGGTGCCCTCGGCGGTACCGAGGATGTAGCCGCGGGCGAAGCTGATCATCTGCCCCCAGTCGGCGTAGCCGACGGGCGCGCCCAGGCCGAGGAAGGAGAACCCGGCCGCGGTGAGCACGATCGAGCCCACGTCCATGCTGGCCAGGATCAGCAGCGTGCCGATGGCGTTGGGGAAGACGTGCTTGAGGAAGACCCGCAGCGGACTCGCCCCGATGGCGCGGGCGGCGTCCACGAACTCCTGCGCCTTGGTGCGCAGGATGTCGCCGCGGAAGAAGCGGGCGTACCCGGCCCAGCGGATCAGCGCCAGGGCCAGCATTACCGTGGTCAGGCCGCTTCCGAAGATGACCGAAACGATCATCACGAAGACGAGGCCGGGGAAGGAGAGCATCACGTCGGTGATCCGCATGATCAGGTTGTCCACCGTGCCCCCGATGAATCCGGACAGTCCGCCGATCACGATGCCGATGGCCAGGCTGATGCCCACCACCAGGAAACCGACGTAGAAGGCGGTCCGCGTCCCCCAGGCGAGGCCGTAGAGGATGTCGTAGCTCCCGCCGGAAACCCCCAGCGGGTGCTTTTCGGACGGCGGCTTGGGCAGGGGGGAGTAGCCGTCGCGAGGGATCTCGTAGCAGGTCGGGGGCGGGGCCAGCGTGGCCTTCCAGAAGACGGGGTTCAGGGGGTTGCGCAGTGCGCTCAGGGCCTCGTCCTTCTTGATGCCCAGGTCGCGCAAACAGGGGCGCGCGGTGCGGAGTTCGGCCAGCTGGGGCGCGGTGATGGCGGGCGCGAAGAAAGCGACCATCACGAAGCCGAGGAGGAGCACCGAACCTACGATCGCCAAGGGGTTGCGGCGGAAACGCTTGAAGGTCTTCGAGCGGTACCAGGCTTCGCGCTGAGGTTTCATCTCTTGGGGGTTCACCACGTCCTCCTCATTGGAAGCTGATCCGGGGGTCGATGATGCCGTAGAGGATGTCGACGGCCAGGTTGGCGATCGAGACCACGAGGCCGGTGAGGAGGGCGATGCCGATCACCGCGGGAAAGTCGAGCTGGATCGCCGCGGGCACGGCCCACTGCCCCAGGCCGGGGATGTTGAAGATGATCTCGATGAAGAAGACGCCCTCGAGCATGAAGGCGAACATCAGCCCGGCGATGGTGACCACCGGGATGATGGCGTTGCGGCGCGCGTGCTTGAGGTTGACCACGCGCTCGGGCAGCCCCTTGGCGCGCGCGGTGCGCACGTAGTCGGAGTTGAGCACGTCGAGCATGCTCGAGCGCAGCACGCGCATGATCTGGGCGCTGGCGACGATGGTGTAGGTCGCCACCGGCATCACCAGGCGCTTCAGCGCCGAGTAGGTGACGTCCCAACGGCCGTTGAGGATCCCGTCGATGGTGATCATCCCGGTGTAGGCCTTGAGGGTGCCCTTGGCGAACTCCACCATGATGCTGTCATCGGCGCGTCCGATGCCGAACAGCTTGAAGTAGCCGTAGAAGACGGCCAGCATCCAGATCGCAAGCACGAAGGTGGGCAGCGACCAACCGATGATGGCGAAGACGCGCACCACCTGATCGACGAACCGGTCCCGGTGGATCGCCGCCATCGTGCCCATCCAGACGCCGAAGAGCAGCGTGGGGAAGAACATGTACAGCGCCAGCTCGGCCGAAACCGGCAGCCGCTTACGAATGGTGGTCACGACCGGCTCGTGCGACTGCTTGGAGTACCCCAGGTTCCCCCGCAGAACCTGCTTGAGCCAGGTCGAGTACTGCACCAGGAAGCCCTGATCGAGGTTGTACTGACGGATGATGAGGTCGAGGTTCTTGGCCTGCTGCTCCGACTTCGCATAGGTCGCCGCCCGCTGTTCCGGGGTCAGGAACTGCATCATCCCAAAGATGAGCAGCGAGATCGCCAGCAGCACGATCGGGAGCTGCAGCAACCTGCGAACGATGAAGGTGGTCAACGTAAGCCTCCAAAAGACCGGACTCAAAAGCGCGCCGAGCGCGCACGTTCCCTGTTATACAGCAGACGGTAGAGGGTGCGCAGGCACCCTCTACCGCGGAAAAGGTTCTAGGCGTTCACGCTACTTCTTGATGATGTCCTTCCACAGGAAGGAGCCGGAGCGCATGGGGTTGTTGTAGACGTCCATGCCCTCGGGCGCGCCCTTGGTGTAGACGTTCTTGGCCAGCACCATCCAGCCGGTCGGCCGCGGCAGCGGCAGGACGGGGACGTCCTCGTAGGCCAGGTAGCCAACCTTGCTGTAGAGCTCGGCGCGCTTGGCCGGGTCGGTGATGGAGCGGGCCTCTTCGATCAGCTTGTCCATCTCGGGGTTCGAGTAGCCGACCTTCTTCGCGAAGTAGCCGTTCGAGTGGTAGAAGACGTAGATGAAGTTGTCGGGGTCGGCGTAGTCGGCGC
This sequence comes from Oceanithermus profundus DSM 14977, assembly GCF_000183745.1. NCBI lineage: Bacteria > Thermotogati > Deinococcota > Deinococci > Thermales > Thermaceae > Oceanithermus > Oceanithermus profundus. The sequence goes on from NC_014761.1 coordinate 2,124,171, forward strand.
CCCAGCCCAGCACCAGCGCCGGCAGCTGGCCGTTCTTGTAGGCGGCCAGGAACTGCGGCCAGGGCATGGCCTTGACGTTGATCTTGAACTTCGGGTTCAGGGCTTCGATGTTCGCCTTGAGGATCTCGGCCACCGTCTGGCGGGTGGTGTTGCCCGAGTTGTAGGCGATCGTCATCGTGAAGCCGGTCTCCCAGAGCTTGCCGTCGTAGGCCTTCTTGAAGTACTCCTCGGCCTTGTCCATGTCCAGGTTGTAGATGGGGATGTTGGGGTCGTAGCCGAGGAACGAGGGCGGCAGCGCCATGGTGAGGGGCACGGCCTTACCGAGGTAGAGGTCGTTGATGATGGCGTCCTGGTCGAAGCTGTAGGCGAAGGCCTTGCGGACGTTGACGTCCTTGAAGAAGTCCGCGGGGATGCCGTTGCCGTCGAGCTGGCCGGAGCCGATCATCGGGTTGTCCTGGGCGGCGATCTTCTGGTTGAAGAAGACGGCCGAGGCGGCGGCGCCCAGCCACTTGTCGGACTCGATCACCTTGGCGTTGGCCATGCCGCGGATCTGGGTGTCCAGGGTCGCGCGGTTGTTGACGGTGATGCGGTCGGCGTCGCCGGCCTTGAGGGCCTGGATGCGGGTCGCTTCCTCGTCGACGACCTTGATGATGATCGTCTTCATCTGGGGCTTGTTGGCGTAGTCCCAGTAGCCGATGAAGCGCTCGGCGATGACGTCCTTGCCGTCCCACTTGACCAGCTTGTAGGCGCCGGTGCCGGCGTCGTGGGTGTGCAGGAAGCCGTCGCGCAGGTCCTTACCGGCCCAGTCGTACCAGTCGGCCTTGGTCCCGCTCCACTCGCCGTTCTCGATCGCGTACTTGCTGTCGAGGATCGAGGAGGCGGTGTACATCAGCTTGACGAAGAAGGAGGGGTCCTTCTTGATCAGGTGGAACTGGACGGTGTAGTCGTCCACGCACTGGACCGAGTTGTCGATGGCTTCCCAGTACTTGTCGAGGTCGGCCTGGGAGGGGTTGTCGCCGAAGTAGTCCTTGGCGTTGACGCCGTCGTAGCCGATCAGGCTCTCGGCGTAGAACCAGCCCGCCGAGTCGCCCGGGTTGGTGACCAGGAGGCGCTCGATCGAGTACTCGACGTCGCGGCAGGTCATGCGGTTGCCGCTGTGGAAGAGCACGTCGCGACGCAGCTTGAAGGTGTAGGTCTTGCCGTCGTCGCTGATCGAGTAGTCGGTGGCCAGCACCGGCTGGTACTCGGTGATGCTCTCGCCCTTGTAGGTGTAGAGCGTTTCGTAAATGTTCTCCAGGATCGCGCCCGAAGCGGTGTCGTACGCCTGGGCGGGGTCGAGGGAGTCGACCTCACCGAACGTCATCTGGACGTACGTGTCGGGGCCGGTGGCGGCGAAGGCCATGGAACCGACCAGACCTAGAGCCAGAATCTTCAGCAAGTGTTTTTTCATATGTGCTCCTTTCGTACCTTACGGTCGCTCCGTAGTATAACACCCGGCCGATGAATACCGGGGGCATACCGTGCAGAAAAATGCATGCTGCAGCGGCCCCAGCGCCCGCGGGGGCCGGCTGCGGCCGGCGCTCAGGTCGAGAGGAAGCCGCCGTCCACCGCCAGCACCGCGCCGGTCACGTAGCTCGCGAGGTCGCTGACCAGGAAGAGGACGGCCCGCGCCACCTCGTCGGGGCGGCCGAAACGGCGCAGGGGCAACCGCTGGTTGAAGTTGTAGGCCACGCCGACCTTCCCGAGCTCGACGCCCAGGATGGCCTGCTTGCGCAGGCGGCGCACCCCTTCGGTGGCGACGCCGCCGGGCACCACCACGTTGGCGCGGATGCGCGGGCCGTACTCGCGCGCCACCGCGCGGGTGAGGGCGACGACGCCCAGCTTGGCGGCGTCGTAGTGCGCCAGTCCGGGGGCGAAGGGCAGGAAGGCCTCGATCGAGCCGACGTTGACCAGCGCGCCCGAACGCCCCTCGCGGGCGGCCAGGAAGCCCTGGGTCATCCAGTAGACGGCGTCGAGATTGACGGCCATCTGCCGGCGGTAGAAGGCCTCGTCCACCTCGAGCAGGTCGCGGAAGGCGTAGACGCCGGCGTTGTTGACGAGGAGCTCGGGCGCCCGCCCCGCGAGGTCGCGCCACAGCGCGTCGATCGCCGGCTTCTGGGCGAGGTCGAGGGCGTAGGCCTCGGCCCTCCCGTCCAGCTTGCGGCGCAGGCGCTCGAGCCCTTCGCGGTCGCGGTCGACGAGGACGAGCTCCGCCCCCGCCTCGGCGAGGCGCAGCGCCACCGCGCGGCCGATGCCGCCTGCGGCGCCCGTCACCAGCGCACGCTTGCCGTCAAGCGCGATCAACTCGGCCAGCCGGGGTTCCTTCACGGGGCCTCCTGCCCCCATTCTGGCACGCGCTATCCTGAAGCATGGCGAAAAGCGAGCGAACCGCACTGGTGACCGGGGCGGCCGGGGGGATCGGCCGCGCCGTGGCCGAACGGCTGGCCGCGGAGGGGTACCGCGTGGTGATCTGCGACAAGGAGCCCGCCGGCGCGCAGGAGGCGGCGCGGCTCGGCGCGGCCTTCGTCCAGGCCGACCTTTCGGACCCGAAGGAAGTCTGGCGCCTGGCGGTGGAGGCCCGCCGGGCCTTCGGGCGGGTGGACGTCCTCGTCAACAACGCCGGCTTCCAGCACGTCGCGCCGCTCGAGCGCTTCCCCCTGGACGTCTGGCAGGCGATGCAGCAGGTGATGGTGACCGCCCCCTTCCAGCTGATCCGCTCATTTCTGCCCGAGATGAAGGAGCGCGGCTGGGGCCGGATCGTCAACATGGGCTCGATTCATTCGACCGTGGCCAGCCCCTACAAGGCCGCCTACGTCACGGCCAAGCACGCGCTCCTCGGCCTCACCCGCGCCGCGGCGCTCGAGGCCGGCGAGGCCGGGGTGACGGTGAACGCCGTCTGCCCCGCCTACGTACGAACGCCCCTGGTCGAGCGCCAGATCGCGGACCAGGCGGCGAACCTGGGCCTGGACCCCGGCGAGGTGGTCGGGCGGGTGATGCTCGAGCCCGCCGCCATCAAGCGCCTGATCGAGCCCGAGGAGGTGGCCGCGCTGGTGGCCTTCCTGGTCTCGGACGAGGCCGGCGCCATCACCGGCGGCTGCCTGCCCGTCGACCTGGGCTGGACGGCGCGCTAAAACGAACCGGCCCGGCTTTCGCCGGGCCGGCCGCCCGAGCGGATCCGACTCCCGTGCTTACTGAGCGACCGAGATGGGGATCCGCTTGGCGCGCGCGGTCTCGACCTTGGGCATGGTCAGCTTGAGCATGCCGTTCTTGAATTCGGCCTTCACCTCGTCGCTGCTGATCTCCACCGGCAGGGTGAAGCTGCGGACGAAGGTGCCGTGCGGGATCTCCTGCAGGTAGTAGCGGCGCACGCCCTGATCCTCGACCGGCTTGTGCTCACCGCGGATCGTCAGCTTGTTGCCCTCGAGGCTGATGTCGATCTCCTCCGCGGTCAGCCCGGGGACCGCCATCTCCAGCACCAGCGCGTCGTCGGTCTCGTAGAGGTCCACCGGCGCCACGTAGGTGCTGGGCGCGGTCACGCGGCCGAGGTCGCCCAAGGTCTCCTCGAAGAGCCGGTTGAACTCGTCGAATAAGCTCATCGGACCCCAGGTGCGGAAGGGGGTGAGTTCAGCGGTCGGGCGAATCTCGCGCTTCACCAGAGCCATACCATCACCTCCTCCTATTATCTCCTCCACTACGGAGCATATCATATGAGCCTTATTGTGTCAAGTATGGCGTGCTAGGCTGCGGGGGATGCGGATCGAAACGCGCGCCTTCGGCCCCCTGCAGGCCAACGCCTACCTGGTCTGGGACGATCCGGAGCGGGCGGTGCTCGTCGACCCCGGCGACGAGCCCGAGCGGCTGCTCGCCTGGGTGCGGGGCAGCGGGGCGCGGCCCGAGGCCGTGCTGCTGACCCACGCCCACTTCGATCACGTCGGCGCGGTGCGGGCGGTGGTGGAGGCCCACGACCTGCCCGTACTGCTGCACCCCGCCGCCCGCCCGGTCTACGAGCGCGCGGCGGCTGCGGCGATGCGCTGGGGCCTGTTCATCGACCCGCCGCCCACCGCGGCCCTGGTGGACCTGGCCGAGGGCCCGCTGACCTACGGGCCGGGCTTCGAGGTGCGGCACCTGCCCGGCCACTGCCCCGGCCACGTCGCCTTCTACCAGGCGGGGGCGGAGGCGGTCTTCGCGGGGGACCTGCTCTTCGCCGGGGGCGTGGGCCGCTGGGACCTTCCCGGCGCAAACCTCGACGACCTGAAACGCTCGATCCGGCGCCTCTTCGAGCTGCCCGAGGCCACCCGCGTCTACCCCGGCCACGGCCCCGCGACCACCCTGGCCGCCGAGCGGCGCAGCAACCCCTTCGTGCAAGACTGGCTCGGCTAGCTCCTCATGGGCGTCTACTGCAGCTTCGTTTAGAATGAGGCGATATGTTTAGGGGCGAGGATATCGGAATCGACTTGGGCACCGCCAGCGTGCTGGTGTACGTGCGCGGCAAAGGGATCGTCCTGCGCGAACCCTCCGTCATCGCCATGGTGCGCGACAGCAAGGACGTCAAGGCCGTCGGCGCCGAGGCGTACCGAATGCTGGGCCGCACGCCGGGCAACATCATCGCGGTGCGCCCGCTCAAGGACGGGGTGATCGCCGACTACACCCTGACCGAGCGCATGCTCACCATGTTCCTCAAGAAGGTGCTCTCGCCCATGGCGCGCTTCTTCAAGCCGCAGGTCATGGTCGGCGTGCCCAGCGGCGTGACCGAGGTCGAGCGCATGGCCGTGGTGCGCGCGGTCGTCGACGCCGGGGCCAAGCGCGCCTTCCTGATCGAAGAACCCCTGGCCGCGGCGATCGGCGCGGGCATCAACATCGCCGCGCCCGCGGGCAGCATGGTCGTCGACATCGGCGGCGGCAGCTCCGACATCGCCGTGATCAGCCTGGGCGGCATCGTCCAGTCCGAGTCGCTGCGCATCGCCGGCAACGAGTTCGACCAGTCGATCATCCGTTACGTGCGCCGCGCCCACAACCTGCTCATCGGCGAGCGCACCGCCGAGGAGGTCAAGATCAAGATCGGCGCCGCCAAGGTGCTCTCCGACGAGGACCGCCTCGTCGCCGAGGTGCGCGGGCGCGACGTGGTCACCGGCCTGCCCAAGACCGTCGAGGTCACCACCGACGAGGTCGTCGAGTCGTTGGCCGAGCCCTTGGAGAAGCTGGTCATGGGCGTGCGGCGGGTGCTCGAGGCCACGCCCCCCGAGCTGATCTCCGACATCGTCGACCGCGGCATCCTCCTCTCGGGCGGCGGGGCGCTTTTGCGCAACCTCGACCACATGCTCCAGGAGGCCACCAACGTGCCCGTGATCGTCGCCGAGAACGCCCTCGACGCGGTGGCCTACGGCACCGGCAAGGCGCTGGAGATGATCCCGGTGCTCAAGGACACCCTGATCTCCTCCGACTCGGTCCTGCGCCGCTAGGAGGCCGCCGTGCACGAGATCCTCGAGCTGCTGCCCCACCGCTACCCCTTCCTGCTCATCGACCGCATCCTGGAGGCCGACCCCGAACGCTTCAAGGTGCTCAAGAACGTCACCTTCAACGAACCCTTCTTTCCCGGCCACTTCCCCGACCACCCGGTCATGCCCGGCGTCCTCATCGTCGAGGCCATGGCCCAGGCGAGCGTGGCCAGCCTGGCCACCCGCCCCGACTTCGCGGCCGGCCAGATCGCCTACCTGGCCGGCGTGGACGACGCGCGCTTCCTGAAGCCCGTCACCCCCGGCGACACCCTGATCCTCGAGGGCACGCTGCGCTACCGGCGCGGCCTCGGCAAGTCGGAGGTGAGCGCCCGGGTCGAGGGCGAAGAGGTGGCGCGCGCCAAACTGACCTTCGTCGTGCGGAGCCGCTAGATGTTCACGATCCTCGACCGCTACATCCTGCGGGAGGTGGTGCCGGTCCTGTTGGTCTCGGCGCTGCTCTACGTGGCGGTCTTCCTCTTCGGCTTCTTCTACGTCGGCAGCCGCTGGCTCGACGGCGCCCCGGTGCTCAAGGTGCTGACCTGGCTGGGTTACCACGTGCCCGGGGTGCTCGTTCAGGTGCTGCCCATGGCCGTCGTCTCGGCCGTGGTCATCCCCTTCGGGCGCATGGCCACCGAGGGGGCCGTCCTGGCCACCCAGGCGGGCGGGGTCTCGCTGGTGCGGCTGCTGCGGCCGGTGCTGCTGCTGGGCTTCCTGCTCGCGGGCTTCTCGCTCTACCTCTCGGAGAACGTCGTGCCCGAGAGCAACGCCCGGGTGCGCGGCTACTGGTACGACGAGCTCACCACCCCGGGCCACGGCCTCTACCGCCTGCGCGGCAAGACCGTGCCCCTGGGGAACGGCATCGAGCTCTTCTTCTCCGGATACGACTGGGCCCACCGGGCCATGACCGGCGTGCGCTTGCAGCTGTGGAAGGACCGCCAGGTCACGGTCATCTTTGCCGACCGCGGCGTCTACCAGGGGCGCGACCTGAAGCTCACCGGCTACCGCATCTACACCGTGGACTACGCGGCCATCGACGGCCTCCTGAACGCCAGCGACGCCCAGCTGCCCGCGCGGCTGCAGCAGGTCTTCAAGAACGTCAGCGTGCCGCGCAGCGAGGAGGCCAGCACCACGATCAAGGTCGGCCTCAGCCGCGACGAGGCGCTGGCCAACTTCGCCGACCCGCTTGCGGCCGACACCCTGAGCCTCAGCGAGGCCTGGCAGCGCTACACCGACCCCAAGCTCGCCCCGGCCGACCGCACCGACGCCGGGCTGGCCTTCCACTCGAAGCTGGCGCTGCCGCTCGCGAACGTGGTGCTCGTGCTCATCTCGCTCCCCTTCGCCGTCTACTACGGGCGCAGCCCCGGCCTCTCGATGGGGATGAGCGTGATGATCGCGGTGGGCTACTACCTGGTCTTCCTGCTCGCCCGCTCGATGGGCGGCCTGGGGATGCTGCCGCCGGCGCTCGCGGCCTGGGGGGCCAACCTGCTCTTCGCCTTCGTGGGCTGGAGGTTGATCCGCCGGTGAAGGCGGTGCTGCTCTCGGCCTCGTTCGGGGGCGGCCACCGCCAGGCCGCGCGGGCGCTGCGCGCGGCGCTCGAGGCCGAGGGGGGCTGCGACTGCGTCGAGGCCGACTACCTGCGCTTCATCCCCGCCTGGGAGCGCGAACCGGTGACGCTCACCTACGCCTTCTGGCTGCGCTACTGGCCCGCGGCCTACCGCTGGTTCTACCACTGGTCCAACCGCCCCAGCGAGCCCAAGCTGATCGCGGAAACCTTCAGCAAGGCGGGCCTCGCCGGGGTGATCCGCTTCCTGGGGCGCACGCGTCCGGACGCCGTGGTGGCCTCCTACGCCACCGTGGCCGCGGTGGCACACCGCGCCCGCCGCACCTCGGGGCAGGCCTTCCTGAACAGCCTCGTCGTCACCGACTTTCGCGCCCACCGCCACTGGGCGCGGCCCGAGGCCGACCTGATCTTCGCGGCCTTTCCCGAAACCGCGGAGGACCTGGTGCGCCACGGCGTGGATCCCGAGCGCGTACAGGTCACGGGCATCCCCATCCTGCCCGCCTTCGCCGCGCTGCCCGACCGTTCCGAGCTGCGCCGCAGGCTGGGCTTCGACGAGCGGCCGGTGGTGCTGCTCACCAGCGGCGGCGCCGGCGCCTACCGCAGCTACGAGCGGGTGCTGCGCGTCCTGCTGAGCCTCGACCTGCCCATGCAGCTCGTCACCTTCAACCCCCACCACAACGGCACCCACGAGGAGGAGCGGGGGCGGATGCGCTGGATTCGCACCGGCCTGCGCGACGACTTCCCCGAGTGGATGGGCGCCGCCGACTGGATCGTCGGCAAGGCGGGGGGGCTGACCGCGTCGGAGGCCCTGGCCCTGGGGGTGCCGATGGTCGTCTTCGACCCCATCCCCGGTCAGGAAGAGGGCAACGCCCAGTTCCTCGAGGAGCGGGGCGCGGCCGTCTGGATCCGCCAGGGCCGCGAGCTGCGGTCGCGCCTTGCGCGCCTCATCCCCGACGAAGCGCGGCGCGCGGAGATGGCCGCGGCGGCGCGGGCCCTGGGCCGGCCCGAGGCCGCGCAGGCGATCGCGCGCGCGCTGTTGCAAGCGGAGGCACGGTGAACGTCTGGGCCGGACTCCTGGGCGCCGCCGGCTTCTACTGGGGGCTGCCCTACCTGGTCTGGCAGCGCTGGGGGTTGGGGGTGGTGCAGCGGGGGCTGGGGAGCGCCCGGGCCGAGCTGGGCCTCACCTTCGACGACGGCCCCGACCCGAAGACAACGCCCCGGGTGCTGGACGCGCTGGCCGAGGCCGGCGTGCGGGCGACCTTCTTCGTCCTCGGCGAACGCGCCGAGGCCCACCCCGAGCTGATCGCGCGCCTGCAGGACGAGGGCCACGAGCTGGCCCTGCACGGCTGGCGCCACCGCCACGGCTGGCTGCGCACCCCCGGGGAGGCCTACGCCGACGCGGTGCGGGGGGCGCGGGCGCTCGAGCGCCTGAGCGGCGCCCGGCCGCGTTTCTTCCGCCCGCCCCACGGCGCCTGGACCTGGGCGCAGATGGCGGCGGCGCGGCGGCTGGGGCTCACGCCGGTGCAGTGGACGCTCGAGGCCCACGACTGGCACCCCGGCCACGACGCCGCGGCGGTCGTGCGCCGCGTCGCCGGGGACGCGCTGCCCGGCGACGTCGTCGTGATGCACGACGCCGGCCCCGGCGGGCGGACCGCCGCCGAGGCGCTGCCCGAACTGCTCGCGGAGCTACGGGCGCGCGGCTTCCACCCCAAGCCGCTGGGGGAGCTGCGCGGGTTGCGCCGGGGCGCATGGCGCGACCTGCCGCGGCGCGCCTGGGCGGCGACGGTCGACCGCTTCTTCGACCGCCTCTACCGCGTCGAGGAGCTGAACTACGGCGCCCACAGCGTCTTCCGCGTGGCCAAGGGGCCCTTCCCCGGCCCCGCGCTCGAACTCGCGGGCGGCGGCCGCGTCCTCCCCGGCGCCCCCGCCGCCGAGCTGCACCTGCACTCCGAACGGATGGCGCGGGCGGGCGAGGCCGGCTCGCTGACCGCCTTCCGCTTCTTCAAGAAGTCGGTGCCCGACCTGGCGCGGGCGCTGCGCGAGCGGCCGCACCTGGCCGACGTCGAGGTCTTCTGGGGGGTCTCGCTGTTCCACGAGGTCCTGGGCCCCGTGGGCTTCCGCTCGGTCGAGCTGCCGCCGGCGCGCCGCAGGTTCCTGGGCGCCTACATGCACTTCCTGCACCGGCTCTACGGGGGCGCGCCGCTAAAGCGGGTCTGGCCGACGCTCGTCTACATCGACCGCGCCACCCTGCTCGAGCGCTACGGCTAGCCCCGAGCGCGCCAGCGCCATCCCCCCGGCGACCCAGAACACCTCGGCCAGGTGCAGGCTGGGCACGGCCATGGGGTTGTCCACCAGGCTCATGACCAGGTAGCCGAAGAAGATCGCGGCCAGCAACGGTTCGCGCGCGCGCAGCGCGGCGTAGCCCACCAGCGCCAGCAGGGCGAGGAAGCCCAGCGTGCCCACCACGCCGGTCTCGCCCAGGGCGTGCAGCAGCAGGTTGTGGGCGATCAGCCAGGCGCCGTAGAAGGGCTCGAGCCAGTCGGGGCAGCCCAGGCCCAGGTAGCGGGCCCCGACCCAGAGGTTGCAGCCCTGCTTGTAGAGGTCGACCAGCCAGGGCCCCAGCTGGTAGGGCCCCACCCCGCCCCAGGGGTGCTGGGCGAAGGCGGCGAAGGCCCGCTCCCAGATCACGTCGCGGCCGTTGGGGTTGAGCGAGAAGAGCCGCGTCAGCGCGGTCACCCGCTCGCCGGAGGCGAGGAGGAAGTAGCCGAGCCCCGCAAGCCCCCCGGCGGCCCCCAGCCCCCAGAGGTAGCGCCGGTCGCGCACCGCCGCGGCCGCGAGCACCCCCACCACCAGCACCGCCAGCGCCCCCCGGCTCCCCGAGAACGCCAGCGCCGCGAGCGCCAGCAACCCCACCCCCAGGCGCAGCCACGCCGGACCGCGCCAGTCGAGGGCCAGCAGCACCCCTACCGCCCCGGCCAGCCCGATCGAGACCGTGGTGTAGTAGGGGTGGACGAGCCGGCGCGCCAGGAACTGCGCGCCGAAGGCGTCGTAGCTCGTCCAGAAGGCAAGCAGGTAGACGACGGCGAGCCCGGCGAGCAGGTAGTGCAGCCAGCGCGGGTCGGCGAGCCGCACCCCGGCGAGAAGCAGGGCCACCACGAACAGCCCCCGCACGAGCGCCAGCGGCACCGAGGCCAGCGGGTCGGGCGCAAGCAGCGCGGCCGCGAGCTGGGTGCCCAGGTAGAAGAGCACCACCCCCCGGGCCAGCGGCCCCAGCGCCCGCCAGGAACGCAGCGCGGCGAAGGCCGCCAGGTAGAGCGGCGGGAAGACGGGGACGAGGGCGATCAGCCAGGCGAGACGGGGGCGCACGGCGCCATTCTACTCAGGCATCGGATGAGGAGGCGCCGATCGGCGGCCCCACCCGCAACAGCCCCTCGGGCAGGAGCTCGAGGTAGTGGGTCTTGGTGTCGTGGCCGCTGAGGCGGCAGCCGTCGATGCGGAGGAAGCGCACGACCTCGCCCAGCGGCACGCCCCAGAGCTTGCTCTGCGCCTGGGTCATCACCAGCCGCTTGGCGAGCACGATGGTGGCGTCGAGGATGTGGCTCACCGCGTAGCCGCCGGCGGCCTCGGCGGAGAGCTCCTCGTGGCTCGAGCGCTTTTGCGAGGTGAAAACCGCGGTCACGTCCTTTTCCTTGGCGTAGAGGTAGACCTTGCGCACGATCAGCCGCGCCGTCATCTCGCGCGCCTCGTAGAGGCCGGTGAGCGAGTCCACCACCAGGTGGCGCGCCCCGGTGGCCTCGAAGGCGGCGTCGAGGGTGGCGAAGAGGGTGGGCAGGTCCTCGCGCAGCTCGCCGTGGCTGGCGGCGTCCACCAGGGTGACGCCCTCGAGCACGTCGCGCCCGAGCCCCATGGCCAGCCGCCGCTGCTCGAGCCCCGCGTCCACGAAGGGGGCCGGGGTCTCCACGGTCACGAAGACCGCCCCCTCGCCGCGCGCCGCCTGGGCCAGCGCGTACTGCTCGGCGAAGAGGCTCTTGCCGGTGTCCGAGGTGCCGGTCACGTGCACCGCCGCCCGCCGCGGCAGGCCCCCGAGGGGCTTGACCACCGGCTTCCCCCGTTCCTGAACGACGGTGTAGAAGAGCTCGTCCAGCCCCTCCACGCCGCTGGGCACCCCCTCGATCTCGGGTATCTTCTGGGCCAGGTCGGCCGCGCCGAGGATGCTCTCGAGCACCGGCTTGGGCGAACCGATCACGCGCCTCACCTCCTTTCTCGACTTTCCCCTTCCAGGATAGCGCGGTAGGCTGGGCGGGTGAGCTACGACGAGCTGGCCGACCTCTACGCCCTCCAGTACGAAGACTATTCAGATGACCTGGACTTCTACGCCCGCCTGGCCGGGCGCCACGGCGGGCCGGTGCTCGAGCTGGGCGCGGGGCAGGGGCGGGTGGCCGCCCACCTGGCGCGGCGCGGGGTCGAGGTCTGGGCGCTCGAGCCCAGCGCCGCCATGCGCCGCCGCGGCGAGGCGGCGACCCGCGGCCTGCCGGTGCGCTGGATCGCGGGCGGCATGCGCGACTTCGAGCTGGGCCCCCGCTTCCCGCTCGTCATCGCCCCCTTCAACGCCCTGATGCACCTCTACACCCTGGCCGACCAGGACGCCGCGCTCGCCCGCGCGGTCCGCCACCTGGACGCGGGCGGGGTCTTCGCCTTCGACCTCTACAACCCGCTGCAGATCGATGCGGACGCGGCGCTGCGGCTCGAAGGGCGCTACGGGCGAACCGAGGTCTACTACCGCCAGGAACACCACCCCGCCACCCAGCGGCTGACCACCCACTACGTGATCGACGAAACCGGTCCCGACGGCGCCCTCAAACGCCGTCACAACCGGCTCGACCAGCGCTACTTCACCCGCTACGAAATCGAGCGCTGGCTGGCGGCCGCGGGGCTTTCCGGCCGGCTCGCGGGCGGCTTTCAGGGCGAGCCCTTCACCGCCACCAGCCCGGTGATGGTCTGGACCGCGCGGCAGGTAAGCTAGGGGCGTGAACCTCGAAGACCTGGTCAAGAAGGCCCGCGGCGGCCGGGTGGTGGCGAGCGGCTTCCTGAACCCCGAAGAGCAAGAAGCGCTGCGCGCCCTGGCCGCGCGCGAGGGGCTGGGCCTCGCCTGGTTCGGCGGCCTGCCCGCCGCCGAGCGGCGGCTGGGGGTGCTGCACCCGCCCGAGGTGCCCGCGGTGAGCGACCCCACCTGGGTGGGCTGGCTGGCCGCCGAGGACCCCGAACGGGCCGCCGCGCGGCTGCGCCGGGCGCTGGACGCGGGCGAGCTGGGCGACGTGCGCCTCACGCCCGAGGGCGTCCTCTTTGCGGCCACCCGCGCCGCGCAGGCCCGCCTCGCGGGGGCCGGCCTCGCCGCGGTGGACCCGCCCGAAGCGCACCGCCCGCGGGAGCGCCGCAAGACCCGCACCCTGGTCGTCCCCTCGCTGCGGGTGGATGTGGTGGGGGCCAAGGGGCTGGGCGTGAGCCGCAGCTACTTCGCCAAGGGGGTGAAGGCGGGCAAGGTGCGGCTGCGCGGCCGCGTGGCCGGCGCCAAGGACGAGGTGCGCGAGGGCGACACCCTGATCGCCGAGGGGCTGGGGCAGGTCACGCTGGTGCGCGTCGTCGGCCGCACCGCCCGCGGCAACTACAAGGTCGAGCTGACCGCCGAAAAATAGCCCGGCGCCGCGCCGGGCCAAGCGAAGCCCCCGCGCGCGGCGGGGGCGGTCTGGCGGAGAGGGCGGGATTCGAACCCGCGGTACCCCGGTAGGGGTACAACACCTTAGCAGGGTGCCGCCTTCAACCACTCGGCCACCTCTCCACGTTGCGTTTTGGCGGAGGGTGAGGGATTCGAACCCCCGGTGGGCCCGGAGCCCACAGCGGTTTTCAAGACCGCCGCCTTCAACCGCTCGGCCAACCCTCCCTGGCCGCATAGCTTATCTTGAGGCCCGCACCGGCGTTTGTCAAGAAAACCCGTCCCCCGGCCGCGGCCGCGCCCCCGCCCCCCGGAGGTGCGGTGCACAGTTTCGCGCAGCTTCGATCATCTTCGTGTAGACTAGGGCAGAACCGATCATGACCCTGGCGCACGCGCGAAGGCAGAAACTCCTGGAACTGTTGCAGGCCGAAGGCGGCCTGCGCACCGCGGAGCTGGCGCAGAGGCTGGGCGCCTCGGAGGCCACGGTCCGCCGCGACCTCGCCGAACTCGAGCGCCAGGGGCGCTTGAAACGGGTGCACGGCGGTGCGCTGCCGCTGCAACCGGGCCCCGCGGTCGAACCCCCCTACGAGCTGAAGGCGCGTGCCCGGGTGCGGGCGAAGGCGCGCATCGCCCTCGCCGCCAGCCGGCTGGTGCGCGACGGGGCCACGGTGATCCTCGACTCGGGCACGACCCTGCTGGCGCTGGCGCGGATCCTGCGCGAGCGCCGCATCACCGCGCTGGCCCTGGACCTCAAGGTCGCCGACGCCCTGGCGCGCGGCCGCGCCGAGGTCTGGCTGGTCGGCGGACGGGTGCGCAACGGCCTCTTCAGCCTGGTCGGCCCCTGGGCCGAGCGGGGACTGGCGGACGTGCACGCGGACGCGTTCTTCATGGGGGCGGACGCGGTGGACGGGGTGGCGGTGACCAACGCCACCTTCGAGGAGGCCGCGGTCAAACAGGCCGCCGCGGCGGCGGCGGCGAAGACCTACCTGCTCGCCGACCGCAGCAAGTTCGGGCGGCGGGCGCTGGCGCGGGTGCTGCCGCTCGAGGCGCTGGACGGCGTCGTCGGCGAGCGCGGGGTCGAGGCCGAGCTACCGGAATTGCGGGAGAAGGTGGGTTTCGTCGAGCTGGTCTAGAAAGGGCGGTACCGTGATGCAGGCGTTCGAACGTTTTCAGACCATCTTTCGGGTGCGGCGCCCGGTCGTCGCCATGGTGCACCTGCGGGCGCTGCCCGGCACGCCCCTGTTCGACGCGGCGGGCGGCATGGACGCGGTGGTGGAGGCCGCGCGCGCCGACCTGCGCGCGCTCCAGCAGGCCGGCGTGGACGCGGTGATGTTCGGCAACGAAAACGACCGGCCCTACGAGCTAGAGGTCGACCCCGCCAGCGCCGCGGCCATGGCCTACGTGGTGGGCCGGCTCAAGGACGAACTCCGCCTCCCCTTCGGCGTGGACGTGCTCTGGGACCCGAAGATGACGCTCGCCGTGGCCGCCGCCACCGGCGCCGCCTTCGCGCGGGAGATCTTCACCGGCCTCTACGGGTCGGACATGGGGTTGTGGTCGGGGCGCGCCGCCGAGGCCCGGCGCTACCAGCGGCGGCTCGCCCGCGACGACCTCTTCCTGCTCTACAACGTCTCCGCCGAGTTCGCCGCCCCCCTCGACGCGCGCAGCCTTCCCGAGCGGGCGCGCAGCGCCGTCTTCTCGAGCCTCGCCGACGCCGTGCTCGTCTCCGGCCCCATGACCGGGGAGCCGGCGCCGCTCGAGCACCTCGCCGCGGTGAAACGGGCGGTGCAGGACGTGCCCGTGCTGGCCAACACCGGGGTCGACCACGCCAACGTCGCCGAGGTGCTGCGGATCGCCGACGGCTGCATCGTGGGCACCGCGCTGAAGGAGGACGGGAAGACCTTCAACCCCGTGGACCCCGAGCGGGCGCGGGCCTTCATGGAGCGGGCGCGGGAGGCGCGCGGGGAATGAGGGCGCTGGGCGTCGACGTGGGCACCACCGCGGTCAAGGCGGTGCTGCTCGACGAGGAGGCCCGGATCGTGGCCGAGGCCGCCCACCCCCACGACCTGAAGAGCCCGCGCCCCGGCTGGGCCGAGGAGGACCCCGCGGACTGGTGGCGGGGCACCCGCGCGGTGCTCGAGGCGCTGGCGGCGCAGGCGGGGCTGGACGCGGTGGCCGCGGTGGCCGTCTCGGGGATGGTGCCGGCGCTGGTGCTGCTCGACGAAACCGGCGCGGTGCTGCGCCCCTCGATCCAGCAGAACGACGTCCGCCACGGCGACGAGATCGCCTGGTACCGGGCGCGCTTTCCCGAGGACGAACTCTTCCGCCGCACCGGGGCCACCTGGAACCCGCAGGTGATCGCGCCCAAGCTGCTCTGGCTGCAGCGGCACGAGCCCGAGACCTTCGCGCGGATCCGCCGCATCGCCGGCTCCTACGAGTACGTGACCTGGCTCCTGGGCGGGCGCGGTCCGGAGTACCTGGAGGCCAACTGGGCGCTCGAAAGCGGGCTTTGGAGCGTGCGGGAGCGGCGCTGGCTCGTCGAGTACCTGGAGCCGCTGGGACTCGACGCGGGGGTGCTGCGCCCCGTGCGCGCCCCCGTCGAGCGCGTGGGCGCGGTGGCCGGCGCCGATCTGCCCCTGCGGCCGGGCACGCCGCTCGCCGCGGGGAGCGCCGACCACATCGCCGCCGCGCTGGCCGCCGGCCTGCTCGAGGAGGGCGAGGCGGTGCTCAAGTTCGGGGGCGCCGGCGACTTCCTCTACGTCACCCCGGGCTTCGCCCCGCTGCCCGAGCTCTTCATCGACCACCACGACGTGCCCGGCCGCTACGTGATCAACGGCTGCATGGCCACCTCGGGCTCGCTGGTCAAGTGGTTCCGCGACCGCTTCGCCCCCGGCCGCGCCTACGCCGAACTCGACGCCGAGGCCGCACGGGTGCCCGCGGGCAGCGAGGGGCTCGTCCTGCTGCCCTACTTCCTGGGGGAGAAGACCCCGATCCACGACCCGCAGGCCCGGGGCACCGTGATCGGGCTCACGCTGCACCACGGCCCGGCCCACGTCTACCGCGCGATCCTCGAAGGCGTGGCCTTCGCCTTCCGCCACCACGTCGAGGTGCTGCGCGCCCACGGTCACGCCATCGAACGCTTCTACGTCATGGACGGCGGGGCCAAGAGCCCCCTGTGGCGCAAGATCACCGCGAGCGTCCTCGGTCGGCCGGTGCACCGGCTGGCCGCCGGCGAGGCCGGCAGCGCCTTCGGCACCGCCTTCCTCGCGGGCGTGGTGGGCGGCGCGTGGGAGTTCGCGCGCATCAAGGAGGCGGCGCGGGTGGCGGGCACGACCGAACCCGATCCCGAATGGTCCCGCGTCTACGACGACCGCTACGGGGTCTACCGGGAAGCCTACCTGCGGCTGCGGGACCTCTACCCGAAACTGGGAGGCCACCATGCTTGAGAAAAGAACGGCACTGATCACCGGCGCCGGCGGCGGCATCGGCGCCGCCGTGGCCCACCGGCTCGCGCGCGAAGGCGCCAAGGTCTGGGTCACGGACCGCGACCTCGACGCCGCGGAGGCGACGGCCGCGGCCATCCGGGAGGCGGGCGGGCGCGCCCGCGCGCGGCGCGTGGACGTCACCCGCCGGGAAGAGCTCGAGGCCGCCTGCGCAGCGGCCTACGCCGAGGACGGGCGCGTCGACCTGGTGGTGGCGAACGCCGGCGTGAGCACGATGCGCCCCTTCCTGGAGCTGACCGACGAGGACTGGGCGTTCAACTTCGACGTCAACGCCCGCGGGACCTTCTACACCCTGCAGACCTTCGCCCGGCGCATGAAGGACCAGGCGCCGATGCCGGGAAGCTCGCTGCGGGGGAAGCTGATCGCCGTGGCCAGCATGGCGGCGCGCCAGGCGGCCCCCTGGCTGGCCCACTACTCCGCCTCGAAGTTCGCGGTGCTGGGGCTGGTGCAGGCGGCGGCGAAGGAGCTCGCCCCCTTCCGGATCACCGTCAACGCGGTGAACCCGGGCTTCGTCAAGACCTCGATGCAGGAACGCGAAATCGCCTGGGAGGCGCGGCTGCGGGGCACCACCCCCGAGGCGGTCGTCGCCGACTACCTGGCCCAGACCCCGCTGGGACGGCTGGAAAGGCCGGAGGACGTCGCCGGCGTGGTGGCTTTCCTGGCCGGCCCCGACGCCGACTTCATCACCGGCGAGGCCGTGGAGGTGAACGGCGGGGCCTGGATCTTCTGAGCCTCAGGCCAGGTCGTCGAGCAGCTCGCGCACCGGCTTCTTCTTGCAGGTGAACATCGGGGTGTCGCGCAGGGTGTACATGCTGGCCTCGGTGAAGCGCAGGCGGTGGACCAGGTCCACGAACTCCTGGGGGTGGTTGGCGTCGAAGGCGACGACGAACTCCTGGTCGTCGATGCCGTAGGAGTAGCTGGTGTTGAGGCGCACGCCCTCGAAGGGGGCGGAGACGTAGATGTGCTCGTCCATCATCCCCTGGCGGGTGTGGGGCGTGAGCTTGTACCACTCGCGCTTCTTCACGAAGGGGTAGACGAAGAGGTAGGCCCCCTCGCCCGGCATCAGCTCCACCCCCTCGCCCTCGGGGTTGTAGCGGTCGACGTAGATCGAGCGCTTCTGCATCGAGAGGTAGCTGTAGGGCTGGGTCAGGTAACCGGCCAGGCGGGTGCGGTTGAGCTCGCGCTGCATGGCCTGGAACTCGGCGGGGTCGAAGGCGATGCGCCAGATCATGAAGTCGGTGTCGGCCCGGAGGCCCACGAGCGAGTAGGTGCGCACGATGAAGCCCTCGCGGCCGGCCCACCGCTCCACCACCGCGGCGAACTCGTCCTTGGCGGCCTCGATCTCGCTGGGCTCGAGCCGGCGGAAGGCGGGGTCGAGCTTGAAGAAGGCGTAGTTCATGAACTGCCGGCGGGCGCGGTCGGGGGGCTTGTCGAGCACCAGCCCGGCCGGGTCCAGGTCGGTCATGCGGCGGGTCGTCTTCTCGCTGTACTCGCGCAGCTTCTTTTCGGGTCGCTTGGGGCGTTCGGCCATGCCCGCATTCTAGGGGGCGGGGCCGAAAAGAAAGTGAGCCGGCTCGCGCCGGCTCGCGGTCGTTCCCGGGGTCTAGTTGCAGCCAGGGGTCGCGCCCTGGGCGATCAGGTACTGCTCGAGCGTCAGCGAGCCGTCGGCGAAGACGAGGCTGACGTTCTCGCCGGGCACGCAGTTGCCGTTGGCGTCGTCGAGGGTGCCCGAGAAGGTGAGGGCGACGGCGCCGTCCACCTTGACGAAGCCGTTCGTGAGGACGGCCGAGGTGGGGTTCCCGCCGGCGTCGAAGTTGAGGGCGAAGTCGGTGTTGAACTCGAAGCTGGAGCTGGAGCCGTTCGCCGTTTCGGCGGTCTGGAAGTTGACGTGGCCCGCGCTGGTGTCGAAGCCGGTGCTGAAGCAGCTGGCGTCGCGCTGCATGGTGCCGTCGGCCCAGACGTCCCAGGAAAGGCTGCCGCTGTCGCCGCCGGCGGTTACCGAGAAGCTGCCGCTCGTGCGGATGCGGGTGTCGCTGGCGCTGAGATTGAAGGTGAACTCGACGCGGTCGTTCACGCCCGCGCTGCCGCTGACGACCACGCTGGTGGGCTCGGCGATCGGGGTGCCGCCGCAGTCGTACCAGGCGAACTGCCCGCGCAGGCTGCCCGCGGCGCTGCCGTCCACCGCGAGGGTGACCGTCATGTCCTGCGGCATTTCGCTGGTGATGCCGTTGGCCTCACGCACGTCCACGGTGGGGGTGCCGTTGTTGTCCCAGTCGAAGGTCAGCGACGCGGTGTGGCTCACGCCGTCGGCGTCGTCGAAGGGCCAGGTGAGGATCAGGTCGTTGCCGGTGTAGCTCGCGTCCAGGACCCAGCCGGGCGAGGAGGGGTCGTAGTCCCACTTGCCGCGCTCGAGGTTCTGGTCGGCGAGGGGGGCCAGCCCGCCCAGGAGTTTGAGGGCGTCGGCGGGCGAAACCGGCCCCGCGCCGAGGTTCATCAGGTTCGCGACTAGGGCCCCGGTGGGCAGCCCGGGGGCGCCGCCGGGGGTGGCCCCCAGCGCCTGGAGCGCCAGATCCTGCCCGGCCGCGGCGACGACGGTGCCCAGGTCGGCCTGGTACTCCTGCACCGAGCGGTCGAAGTCGGCCTGCGTGGCCTGGGGCTTGATCTGGGCGCTGCACGCCGCCAGCGCGAGGATCAATACGGCACTGCCTAACCACCATTTTGAAAATTTTCTCATCGATACCTCCGGATTACAGTGTACGCGATCCAGGCGACGCCGCCTACCCTCAAACGGATGGGGCATAATGTCCCTGTGTCGCCGGTCCTGCACTTCGAACCCGCCCCGAACGCCCGCCCCCTGCCCGAGCTGCCCCTGCTGATCGTCGTGGGGCTGACCGGGGTGGGCAAGACCAGCTTCACCCGCGCCCTCGGCTGGCCGACGCTGCCGGGCCGCCGCGAGCTGGTCGACCGCTACCTGCTGCCCCGCCTGGGGGCCGACCCGGCGCGGCTCGACCGCGCCCAGCGCTTCGCGCTCACCGCGCGCTGGCGCGCCGAACACCCGGGCGGGATCGCCGAGGCGCTGGCCGCCGGCTACGCCGAGCCCGTCTGGCCGCTCGTCTTCGACGGGCTCCGGGGCGAGGCCGAGGTGCGCTTCGCCCGCGAACGCTTCGCCGAAGCCCGCTTCGTCGTGCTCGAGGCCCCCGCCGCGGTGCGGCTCGAGCGCCTGCTGGGCCGGGGCGAGGGCTTCGACCGGGTCGCGGTGCGCCGCGAGGAGGCGGCGCGGTTCCGCGAGCTGGCCGAGGGGGTGCTGCCGCAGGGCGAGCTCGACCGGCTGCTCGGCCGCGGCCACCCGCTGGAGGCGCTGATCGAAAAACTCAAGATCGTTGCCGAAGAACAAAAGCACTACCACCCCGACGGTCCCCGCCGCGCGCTCGCGGGCTCGGAGCGGGCGCTTTTCCTCGACACCGCCGCCCTAAACCCCGAAGCCGCCGCGGACCGGGTGCGCGCCTGGCTGGAGGAAGCGTGAGGCTGCGCGAACTGCGCCTGCGCCCCTTCCGCATCCCCCTGGCCGCGGAGCTGCGCTGGGGCGCGGGCAAGCGGATGGACGCCCTCGAGCACGCCCTCGTCGAGGTCACGCTCGAAGGCGGCGCGGTGGGCCGCGGCGAGGTGACCGTGCGCCCCACGATCTACGGCGAGACCCTGGGAAGCGTGCGCGCCGCGCTGGAATGGCTCGAGCCCCGGCTGCGGGAGGTCGACGTCTCCAGCGCCGAAGCGGTGCGGCGCGTCCTCGCCCGCCTCCCCGGCAACCTCGCGGCCAAGGCGGGGCTGGAGATGGCCCTCTTCGAGGCCCGCGCCGCGGCGCTGGGCCGCGACCCGCTGGACCTCCTGCCCGCCGGGCGGGAGCGCGTGCGGGTGAGCTTCATCGTGGGGCAGGGGGACGTGGAAGCGACGCTCGCGAGCGCCGGCTTCGCCCACGCCCGGGGGGTGCGCGTCTTCAAGCTCAAGACCTCGGGCCGCGCCGCCGAGGACGAGGCGCGCATCCGCGCCCTGGTGGAGGCCTTCCCCGACGCCGAGGTCTACGTCGACGCCAACGAGACCCTCGCCCCGCGGGCCGCCGCCGAGGTGCTCGAGCGCTGGCGGGCGCTGGGGGTGACGATGGTCGAGGAGCCCCTGCCCGTCGAACGCGTCCGCGCCCGGGCGGCGCTGCGGCGGCGGGGGGTCCTGCCCCTGATCGCCGACGACGCGGCCTTCACCCTGCGCGACCTGGAACGCGAGCTCGAGCTGGACACCTTCGACGTCCTCAACGTCAAACCCGCCCGCAGCGGCTTCGGCCCCAGCCTGGAGATGCTGGACCGCGCCCGGGCCGCCGGCAAGGAGGCGATGATCGGCTCCCAGGCGATGAGCGGCTTCGGGGCCGCCCGCGCCGCGGCCCTCGCCTTCCACGCGGCCGTCACCCGGCCCAGCGAGCTGGCCTTCCACCTGCTCGCCACGGGCGGTTTCGCGCCCTTCCCCCCGATTCGCGAGGGGTGGCTCGAGCGGCGGGACCTCGCCTTCGGCTTCAGCGAAACCGCCTTCGCCCGCTGGGCCCTCTAGACCTCGCGCGCCCGCCGCAGCGCCAGCAGCAGCAGCGCCCCCAGCACCACGAAGCCCAGTGGGATCCAGCGCGGCCCCGGCAGCGCCGCGAAGAGCGCGGGGCCGAGCGTCCCTCCCACGGCCGCGGCGTAGAACATCCCCGCGGTCAGCTCCTGGCCGAAGCGGCCCTGCAGCGCCGCGAAGCTGGTGCCGAAGATCGGCCCGTAGAAGACGGCCACCAGCGGAAAGAGCGGGGCGAGCGGCGGCCAGGCCAGCGCCAGGAGGACGGCCAGGCTCGCGAGGGTCAGCCGGTAGAGCCGCCCCAGCGGGTCGGCCGCAACCCAGCGGGCGAGCCCCAGGCGGCTGGCCGTGAGCAGCAGCCAGTACCCGGCGAGCAGCGCCCCCGCGAGCCGCACCGGGTAGCCCAGCTCGGTCAGGTAGGTCCCGCTCCAGGCCGAGATCGAGGCCTCGACGGCGACGTAGAGGCCCACCGCGCCCAAAAGCGGCAGCGCCCGGCGCAGCAGTCCCAGCGACAGCCGGCCCACGCGCTCCCGCACCTCGGGGGCGCCCCAGGCCATTCCCGCGGCCGCCAGCCAGCCCAGCGCCGCCAGCACGAAGCCGAGGCGCCAGGGCAGCCAGGTGAGCCAGAGCGGGGCGACGACGGCCCCGACGCCGAAGGCGGCGTTCACCCGGTTGAGCATCAGCACCCGGGTGCGCGGGTGCAGCTCGCCCACCAGGCCGTTGGCGTGCACGTTGAGCACCCCCTGGGCCACGCCCCCCACCCCCGCCGCGGCCACGACCCAGGCGAAGGAAGGGGCGAGGCCCATGGCTAGGTAGGCCGCGGCCAGCACCGCGGCGCTGAGCGGCACGACGGGGTGGCGGCGGCGGAGGCGCGTGGCCAGGCCCACGCCCAGCAGCAGGCCCAGGAGCTGCAGGTTGAAGAACGCGGCCATCTCGCCCAGGATCCCGAACTCGGCGCGCCAGAAAGGAAGCACCGCCCCCGGGGTGGCCACGAAGAAACCAAGTCCGAAGAGGAGGATCAGGCTGGCGAGGGTGTAGCGCGTCGTGGCGTTCATGGCGTCCAGAAGTGCAGCCCTCCCAGTCTACCGGTCCGCGGCGCCGGCGGCAAAACGAGGCCCCGGGCGCGCCGGGGCCTTGCGGAGGGCCTAAGGGGCTACTTGACGCCGAGCGAGGTCACCGCGGAGGTGTGGGGCGGGTTCGTGCTCAGCGTGTTCTTCGGCGTCAGGGTGGTGCCGGTCAGGTCGAAGACGTACCACCACTCCGCCCCGGACGCCCCCGGCTCGTTCGCGTTGTTCGGCGCGGTGTAGGTGGCGATCAATCCGCCGGAGTCGTAGACGCGCACCACCGCTTCGGAGCCGGCCCAGGAACCCGTGCCCGCGTACCAGTGCACCGCGTAGCTGTAGGTGCCGCTTTGCAGCTGGGCGATCGTGATCGTCTCGGGGCCGTAGCTGGTGGTGTCGTCCACGTCCAGGCAGGCCCAGGGGTCGGCGCTGCAGTCGCCCTGGTCGTTGAAGTACACCTCGTAGTAGCCGGTGCCCTGGGGAACCCAGAGGTGCGAGTCGAGGTCGCTGGGGTCGGCGCCCCAGCTGAGCACGATGCGCAGCTCGCCGCTGTTCAGCCCCGGGTTGAGCGCCACCCGGATCGTGGTGGTGGCGCCGGCCGCCAGCTGCACGTTCTCGCGGGCCGTGGTGTAGCCGGTCTTGCTCACCTGGACCGCGTGGTCGCCGGCGGGCAGGAGCTGCAGTACGAAGGCGCCGTTGGCGTCGGTGACGTCGCAGATCTCGGTCAGGGCGCCGTTGTAGACGAAGCAGGCCTTGGCGCCCGCGAGCGCCAGCCCCGTCGTGGCGTCGACCACCGTGCCGCTGAGGGTGGCGGTGCCGCGGGGCACGGCGACGCCGCCGCACGCCGAGAGGGCCAGAGCCAATACCGCAAGTACCGAAAGAAATCCAAGCTTCTTATACATACATTCGCTCACCTCCAGTGCGCCGCATGGGTTCTACGCCTCCAATCTAGCGGGATCGCGGGGGGCATCTGTACCGGGCGCACTACCCCCGTTTGGGGGCCCTCATTCGGGGGTACCGCGGAGATGAAGGGCTCCTTAACCTGAGGTTAAGGAAGAAGGAGGTCCACGATGATGCAAGAACCCGGAACCTACCAGGAGTACGCCCATCAGGAGGCCGAGGCGCTGTTCGAGATCGACTTCGACTCCGAGGACGCCCGCCGCATCGACGAGGAAAACAAGCAGCGCATCTATCAGGAGCTGATGAGCCTCGAGTGGTAACCCGCTTTCATACATACATGCCTACGCCGGCCGCGCACGCGGCCGGTAGCTTTTGCGCGGCCACCCGCGCCCCCGGGGAGCGGTAGCCTAGACGTATGCGGATCGCCATACAGGACACCTACCCCGACGACGTGGCCCACTGCTACGGCTGCGGCCGCCTCAACCCCCACGGCTACCAGCTCAAGACCTACCCCGCGGGCGAGCTCACCGAGAGCCGCTTCACCCCCGAGCCCTACCACACCGCCATCCCCGGCTTCGTCTACGGCGGCCTGATCGCCAGCCTGATCGACTGCCACTCCACCGGCTCGGCGGCGATCTTCAAAATGCGGGCCGAGGGCAAGGAACCCGGCAGCGAACAGGCCCCCCGCTTCGTGACCGCCCACCTGGAGGTCGACTACCTGGCCCCCACGCCGCTGGGCGTGGAGCTCAGGCTCGTGGGGCGGGCGGTCGAGGTGAAGGAGCGCAAGGTCGTCGTCGACACCGAGATGTTCGCCGGCGAAAAGCTCGTCGCCAAGGGGCACGCGGTGCTGGTGCGGATGCCCGAGACGATGGCCGGGCGATGAGGCGCTGGGCCTGGCTGCCGCTCGCGCTCGGGCTGGCGCTGGCCGCGGCCCCGGTGCACGTCGTCCGGCCGGGCGAGACCCTCTACCGCATCGCCCGGACCTACGGGGTGCCGCTCGAGGCCCTGGCCGCCGCCAACGGCATCGAGGACGTCAACCGGATCCGCGCCGGCCAGCGGCTGGTCATCCCCTCGGACCCTTCCTGGCCCGCCGACTGGGGGCTCGAGGTTGCCTCCTGGCCGCCGGTCCAGGGGCGGCCCGCGGTCTTCCGGCTGCCCGAGGGCGTGACGGCGGTGCGGGTCTTCGGGCTGGAGGTGCCGGCCGCGAGCGGCCGGGCGCTGGTGCCGGTGCCGGCCGACGCCCGGCCGGGCCTCCACCCCTTCGTGCTCGAGGGCTCGGGCCTGAAGGGCGAGCTGCTGGTCCTCGCCGGCGGCTACGCCCGCGAGAACATCGTGCTCAGCGAGGAGAAGAACGCCCTGTTGGACCGCGAGAAGATCCGCGCCGAGAAGGCGCGGCTGCTCGAGGCCTGCGGTCCCTGGACGCCGGAGCTGCGCTGGAACGGGCCCTGGCGCTGGCCGCTGGACAAGGTCGAGGAGACCTCGGCCTTCGGCACCCGCCGCAGCTACAACGGCCGCCCCGGCGGCTGGCACGGCGGCGTGGACCTGCGCGCAGGCGAGGGCACCCCCGTCTACGCCCCCGCCGCGGGGGTGGTGGGGCTCTCGGACGAGCTCTACGTGCGCGGCAACGCCGTGGTTCTGCGCCACGGCCGGGGGGTCTGCAGCGGCTACTACCACCTCTCCCGGCGGCTCGTCGAGCCGGGCCAGGAGGTGGCGCGGGGCGACCTGCTCGGCTACGTGGGCGCGACCGGGTTGGTGACCGGCCCCCACCTGCACTGGGAGGTGCGGCTCCTGGGCCAGACGACCGACCCCGCGGTCTTCACCCGTCCCGGGTTCTGGCGGGCGCTAGCGCCCGCGGCAGCAGGCCGGCCGTGAGCAGCAGGAGCGCCCCCACGAAGCCCAGCGCCCAGCCGAAGGGCCGGGGCAGGAAGAAGGGGTAGACGAGGCCCGCCAGCCCCCCGCCCAGGTAGTAGGCGCTCACGTAGGCGCCGCTGGTCCCCGCCCCCCGGCGGCCCGCCGCGGCCCCGCCGAGGGCGTGCAGGCCGAAGAGGCCGGCGAGCAGCAGCGCGAACCCCGCGAGCGGCCGGGAGGCGAGCAGCGCCGTGCCCGCGGCCGCCGCCCCCAGCGCCGCCGCCCCCGCCCGCACCGGCCCCAACCGCCCCGCCAGCGTTCCCGCCAGAAGCGCCCCCGCGGTGCCGCCCAGGTAGACAAGGTAGAACGCCCCCAGCGCCGCCAGGCCGTAGCCCGCGGCCTCGAGCCGGTAGGGCATCAGGTTGGCCACGAAGAGGTTGGCGAAAAGAAGCCCCGCCCCGAACGCGAGCAGCGGCCCCGCGCCGGCGGGCACGCGCGCCTCGCCGCGGGTGAAGCCGCCCTCGAGCGGCAGCGCCGCCCAGGCGAGCCCCACCAACGGCAGCGCCAGCAGCACCAGCGCCCCGGCGGGGCCGAACCGCTCCGCCAGCGCGCCCGCCCCCGCCCGCCCCAGCGCCCCGCCCACGGTGTTGGCGGCCACCAGCCAGCCGGCGGCCGCCGCCGCGCGGGACCCAAAGAGCCGGGGCAGGAGCGCGAACGACGCCCCGGGCACCGCGGCCGCGGCCAGGCCCTCGCCCAGCCGCAGCGCCGCCCAGGCGTAGGGGCCCGGGGCCCAGGCCCCCAGCGCCGCGAAGAGGGCGACGCCCAGCGCGCCCAGCGCCAGCATCGCCCCCGCCCGCAGGCCGGTGCGGGGCCAGAGCAACGAGCCCAGCACCAGGCCCAGCATGGGGGCGCTCATCCCCGGGCCCGCCGCCCCCGCCGCGGCGTTCCAGCCGCGCTCGAGCGCCGGCAAGAGCGGCTGCGGGGCGTAGAGGTTGCCGAAGAGAAAGAAGCCCGCCCCCACCACCGCCCAGCGGGCCAGCGCGGCGCGCATCAGCCCCCGAGCGCCCGCGCCACCGCCGCCTCGGCGTGGATGCGGGTGGTGTCGAAGACGGGCACCGGGGCGTCTTCGGGCCCCACCAGCAGGCCGATCTCGGTGCAGCCGAGGACGATCCCCTCGGCCCCGCGCTCCGCGAGCCGCGCCATCACCCGGCGGTAGACCCGGCGCGATTCCTCGCGGATCTCTCCCTGAACCAGTTCGTCGTAAATGATGCGGTGGACGGCCTCGCGGTCGGCGGGCCCGGGCACCAACACCTCCAGCCCCCAGCCCGCGAGTTTGTCGCGCAGGAAGGGCTCCTCCATGGTGAAGCGGGTGCCCAAAAGCCCGGCGCGGCGCACCCCCGCCGCCTGCAGCGCCCGGGCGGTGGCGTCGGCGATGTGCAGCACCTCGAGCCCGCTCACCGCCCCCACCGCCTCCGCCACCTTGTGCATGGTGTTGGTGGCGATCACCAAGAAGCCCGCGCCCCCCAGCACCAGCCGCCGGGCTCCGGTGATCAGCTCCTCGGCCAGCGCGTCCCAGTCGCCGGCGTGCTGCAGGCGCTCGATCCGCGCCCAGTCGAGCGAGTAGAGCAAGATCTCGGCCGAGCGGTCCGGCCCCAGTCGCCGGGCCGCGGCCTCGTTCATGAGCCGGTAGTACTCGAGCGTCGATGGCCAGCTCATGCCCCCCAGCACGCCGATGATCTCCATGCGCCCATTCTACGGCCGGTATCCTGAGGGCGGATGCGCCTCTCCGTACTCCTCCCGCTGCCCCTGGGCCCGCTCAGCTACCTGGCGCCCGAGGGCTGCGCCCGCGCCCCGGCCCCCGGCCTGCGGGTGGCCGTGCCCTTTCGCAAGGGGGTGCGGGTGGGGGTGGTCGTGGGCGTGGAGGACGCGGCCGAAGGCGACTTCGCCTTGCGCCACGCGATCGGCTACCTGGACGAGGAACCCTTCCTCGACGAGGCCGGGATCGCCTTCCTGGGGCGCGCCGCCGCGCACTACTTCACCCCTGCGGGGCAGCTGCTCGCCGACCTGGTCCCCTTCCTGGAGCCGCCGCTCCGCCACGAGGTGCGGCTGGTGGACGGGGCCGCGCGGCCGGACCTGACCGGGTTGACGCTGTGGCGCGACGCCGCCGAGCTGGACCCCGCGCTCCTCGACGAGCTGCGCGAGGGGGGCGTGCTCGAGGAGCGGGTGCGCGAGCAAAAGCCCACGCGCAAGACACTGGTTCCGCTGCGCGAACCGACGGAGAAGCTGACCCCCAAGCAGCAAGCGGCGCTCGAGACCCTGCGCGCTCTGGGCGAGGCCGAGAGCCAGACCGCGCTCGCCGCCGCCGCCGGGGTGGGGCCCGGGGTGGTGCGGGCGCTCGTCGAGAAGGGCTACGCCGGCTGGCGCGAGGTGGAGCTGGAGCTCGCCCCGCCGGCCCCCGCCGGCCCGGCGCTCGAGCCGCTGCCGGTGCCCGAGCCGCCGCCGCGTATCAACGGCGGCCGCTGGGCGGAGCGGCTGCAGCTCGCCGCCGGGCTCGCCTCGGAGGGTGAAACGCTGGTCCTCTTCCCCGAGCGCTACGTGCTGGAGCGGGCCTACGACCGCTGGCCCCCGCCGGCGCTGCCCTTCCACGGCGGCCAGAGCCCGGAGCTGCGCCGGGCCCTGTGGCGCGAAAAGCCGCCGGTGGTCCTGGGCAGCTACCAGGCGCTGCTCATGCCCCGCCGCTGGCGGCGCATCGTGGTGATGGACGAGGGCTCCGACTCCTACAAGCTCGCCTCCGGCAGCCGCGCCCACGCGGTGCACCTGGCCGAGCTGCGCGCCGAACTGCTGGGCGCCGAGCTTTACTACCTGAGCCTCACCCCCGCCGTCGAGGTGGTGGAAAAGCCGGGCCTCCTGGTGCGCCCCCCGCGCACCCGGGTGCTGCCCATCGACCTGCGCCGCGAACGCGGCTGGCCGCTCAGCGGCCGCGCCGTCGAGCTCCTGGCCCAGGTGCCCGAAAAGGGCCGCCAGGCGCTGGTGCTGGTCGCCCGCCGCGGCTACTCGGGCCGCCTCTTCTGCAAGAGCTGCGACTGGCAGCCGATCTGCCCCAACTGCGACCTGCCGCTGCGCTTCCACAAGCCCGGCCGCCGCGGCCGCCTCGTCTGCCACCAGTGCGGCCACAGCGAGCCCGCCCCCGAGGTCTGCCCCGCCTGCGGCGGCGAGGTCTTCGGCTACTCGGGCCCCGGGGTGCAGTGGGTGGCCGAGGAGATCCAGCGGCGCCTGCCCGAGCTGCCCGTCTACCAGTACTCGGCCGAGCGCAAGGACGACCTAACCCCCCTCCAGCGCGGCGAACCCGGCGCGGTGGTGGGCACCACCGCCCTCCTGCGTACCCCCGCGCCCCCGGAGCTGGCGCTCATCCTGCTCCCCTACGCCGAGGGGTTCCTGCCCGCCTCCGACTTCCGCGCCCCCGAGCGCTACCACCGCCTTTTGTGGCAGCTCGCCGACCTGCACCCCACCCGCAGCCCGCTGATCGCCCTGCAGACCTTCGAGCCCGACCATCCGGCGGTCGAGGCCCTAATCGAAGGCGACGTGACCGGCGTGCCCGAGACCGAACTGGTGCTCCGGCGCATGCTCGGCTACCCGCCGGCGGTGCGGATGGTGGTGCTCGAGTTCAGCCACCGCCAGGAGGCCACCGCCCGCGCCGCGGCCATGGATGCGGCCGAATTTCTGCAGAAACGCCTGGGCGACTACCTGGAAACCGCACCCTTTGCGCCCCTCCTCGGCCCCGCCCCGGCCCCGGTCCCCCGCATCCGCGGCCGCTACGTCTTCCACCTCATCCTCCGCGCCCCCGAGCCCGATTTGCTCCGCGACTGGCTATCTGATTTACCACCCCCCAAAGGCGCCCGTCTCCGCCTCGACCCGGATCCGGTGGGGTTCGTGGGGCTGTTAGAGGATTGATTTCAAATCCCTTCGCGATGCAAAGCAACCTGCACGATTCCGTATCCCTGAACTTGATTCAGGGCCTGCCCCGGGCTTGATCCGGGGTCCATGCCGGGCGCGGAGACGGGATTTAGTCGCGGACAGCAACCCGTTGGGGGTTACACAACGAGAGCAGGGCGTTTGGGCCTTGCATCGCCCACAACCCCCTCCCCGGCCCTCCCCCAGGGGGAGGGAGAGAAACATCACGCCCGCGAACGCAGCGTGAATAAGCCGCCATTCTCCCGAGAGAAGAAAGCCAAAAAAAATGGCCGTTAAATGTCAAAGCGGCTCAGTTCTGGGCAGCAACATGCCTCCCCCTTGGGGGAGGTGGCCGCAGGCCGGAGGGGGGTTATTGGCTCGTCAAGTCAACCTAAGCCGCTAAAGCTGGCGCTTGGTTTCAGCCCAGGTGGGTTAGTCTTCAGTAAGTGCCCGTGCCTTACCGCAAAGACCTTGTGACTCTGGCCCGGAAGCTGCGCAAGAACCCGACCGAACCGGAGAAGAAGCTCTGGTTTGCTTGCTTAAGGCGGCTGAAACAACTTAAGGGCGTCAAGGTCTACCGGCAAAGGCCTATGCTCGATTACATCGTCGACTTTGAGCTGCGCGACGCCAAAATAGTCGTTGAGATTGACGGCGACAGCCACTACCTGGAAGAAGCAAGCCGAACAAAAGACGCCCAGCGCGACGCCGCCCTGGCCGAATACGGCTACAAAGTGGTGCGCTTTACCAACGAGCAGGTAATGAAAGAAGCGGAGTGGGTTTGCGAGGTGATCTACCGCCTGATAACCGAGCGGCTTTCCGTGTAATTCAGCGCCGACAACCCCCACCTCAGCCCTCCCCCAGGGGAGGGAGGAAAAAAAGACGGCCGCTTAATACCAAAGTGGCTCTGCTCCGGGAAGGAACAAGCCTCCCCCTCGGGGGAGTTGGCCGCGGGCCGGAGGGGGGTTGTTTACCCCATTTCGTATCCCCGGACTTGATCCGGGAGCCTGCCCCGGGCTTGATCCGGGGTCCATGCCGGGGGTGGAGCCAAGACTTAGTCGCTGACAGCAACCGGATGTGGTTTACGCAACAAGAGCAGGACGTTTAGTCTTTGCATCACCAACAACCCCCTCCCCAACCCTCCCCGAGGGGAGGGAAAAGAATGACGGCCGCGTAATGGCAAAGCAGCTCGGTTCTGAGAGGGGGCAAGCCTCCCCCTTGGGGGAGGTGGCCGCAGGCCGGAGGGGGGTTGTTCAGCTGGATGAGAGCAAAGAAATATTATGCAGGCAGGCCCCGAATCAAAAACCGGGCGTTTGGCCATGCATCATCAACAACCCCCTCCCCAACCCTCCCCAAGGGGAGGGAGAAAACTGCCGGACAATAAAAACTGGTCGTAGGTTGATGACCCGGTCTGGACCCTGGTTTTCGCTGGGGTGACGAACTGCTCTTGCCCGGGGGCACAAAAGATAGCCGATCGATACCCGACAGGTCATTTTTCCGATGGCGTGGGCGTAGGCTGAGGGCATGACCGAGATTCCGCTGGTGCGGCTTTTGTATCCGCTGGCGCTGGCGCTGCTGGTGGCCTGGTGGTACGTCAGCTGGTCGGGCGACCGGAGGACGCCGTGGGTGGCGCTTTCGCGCATGCTGGCGCAGCTCCTCTTGGTGGGCTACGTGCTGGCCTACATCTTCAAGACCGAGTACGCGGCGGTGGTGCTGGGCGTGCTGGCGCTGATGGCGCTGGCGGCGGGCTGGATCGCCCTGCGGACCGAGACGAAGAAGCGGCTCAGGCTCTACCCCTACGCCCTGATCGGCGTTATCGGCGGCGGCGGGCTGGCGCTGGCGGTGGCCACCCAGCTGGTGCTCAGGCCCGACCCCTGGTACAGCCCCTCGGTGCTGATTCCGCTGGGCGGGATGGCGTTTTCCAACGCCATGAACGCGGTTAGCCTGGCGGCGGAGCGCTTCTTTTCGGAGCGCAAGGAGGGCAGGGATCCACAGCAAGCGCGGGCGCTGGCCTACAAGGCGGCGCTCATTCCCGCCACCAACGGCCTCTTCGCCGTGGGGATCGTCTCCATTCCCGGCCTGATGACCGGGCAGATCTTGGCCGGGGTGAGCCCGCTGATTGCCGCGCGCTACCAGATCCTGGTGATGCTGATGGTCTACACCGCCGCGGGCCTGGCGGCGGCCATGTTTCTGGAGGCCGTGCGGCGGCTGGCGGCGAACGGGGAGGTGGGGTACTAAGGGGTGCGTGGTGCGTAGTAGTACGTGGTGCGTAGTACGTGGTGCGTAGTACGTGGTGCGTAGTACGTGGTGCGTGGTCCGCGTTTGCCGAGCGGGTCGCGTATTCTTGCGCGCGCGGCGAGGTTCCGGACCTGTCCCGGGCTTGACCCGGGATCGCGGGAGCCCTGCGGCCCCCTTGTCCGGAACGACGAGTTTATTTTTCCTGTTCGTCACCCCGGACAAGCGCCCAAAGGGCGCGCGATCCGGGGTCTCGCGGGTGCTGCTGAGCACCCCAACGCCAAGATCAAAGTTCTGAGCCCCGCGGATCGAGGTTCGGGCCCTGTCCCGGACGTGATCCGGGGCCTTACCGGGGCAGGTTCGGGTTCGCGCTCGTGGAGGAAGGCAAGGCCGACCGGAGGTTGCGGTGCGGCTTTGCCCGCGGGCGTAGACTGCGGACATGCAACCCGTGCGGTGGGTTCGCCTGGCGCTGGTGCTGGGCCTGGTTCTGGTTCCCGTCGCCTGCGGCGACGCGGCGCCCGGGCCGGACGGCGGCAACCGGCTCGCGGGCGCGGTGATCTACGAGACCAACCTGGAGTACTACCCGAACCGGGCGTTCGCGGACCTGGAGGCGGACCTGCCGCGGCTCGCGGAGCTGGGGGTGAGCGTCCTCTACCTCACCCCGATCTGGGAAGACCTGTTGGGCGACAACCACCACTACCTGATCAAGGACTACTACCGGATCCACCCGCGGTTCGGCGGCGGGGAAGACTTGAAAAGCCTCGTCGATGCGGCCCACGCGCAGGGAATCCGGGTGCTTCTGGACCTCGTCACCTCGCTGACCGCCGAGGGGAGCGTCGTCTGGGACGAGCACCGCGACTGGATCCTGCGGGGCGACGACGGCACGATGCAGCGCTACTACCCCTTCCCCGACTGGGGCTGGGCCATCGACGCGACGAACCCCGAGGCGATCCGCTACTTCGCGGAGGTGGCCCGTCACTACGTGGAAACCTACGGCATCGACGGTTGGCGGGTGGACTCGCCGCAGAACAACTACGACCCGGCCCGGGTGACGGGCGACCACAGCCGCCTCGAGCTCCTGCGCGCGGTCAAACGCGCCGTCCGCGAGGCCAACCCCGACGCGGTGCTGGTCTGCGAGCTGCCGGGGCCCGGCTTCTTCTGGGGTGCGAGCGACGCCGGCGACCCGCCCCTCTTCGACGAGGTCTGCGAGGCTTCCTACGGCTACCCCTTCATCGGCTTTTTGGGTGGAAACGCGCAGGAGGGGTACTTTTACGTGGTGCCCGACGGCTCGCCGGCGAACGGAAGGCTCGTGTCCAGCCCGCTCAACGACGCGCTCTACGGCGCGGTGGACTCGGCCACGTTCGTGCGCCGGGTGCAGGCGCGGCGCACCGAGCACGGGGCGCTGCGGGCCAACTTCCTGGAGAACCACGACACCCCGCGGGCGGCGCTGGCCTTCCCGCAGCGGGCCAGGGCGCTGGCGGTGCTGCTGTACACGCTGCCCGGGGTGCCGGTGCTCCACGCCGGGCAGGAACTGGGGGCGAAGACGGACCCCTACGCCGGCGACGTACGGGTGGACTGGTCGGGCGGCGACCGGGCGCTCGAGGCCTTCTACCGCACGCTCCTCACCGCCCGCCGGCGGCACGCGGCGCTCGTGCGGGGCGGGATCCGCGACGTCTGGAAAAGCGGCGACGCGGCGCTGGCCTACCTGCGCCACGCGCCAAGCGACGCGGCGCTCGTTGCCGTCAACTTCTCGGAGCGGCCGGCCGCCTTCGAGGTGGCCCTGCCGCTGGAGCCGCTGGGGCTCGAGCCGGACGGCGTCTACACCCTGCGGGCGCTGCTTTCCGGGGAGCGCCGGACGCTGCGGGGCCGCGAGCTCGCGGCGCTCGCGCTCGCCCTGGAGCCCTACGCCGCCGAGGTGTACTTCGTAGGCCCCGGCGACTAGGGCGACGAAAACCGGGGAGGGCGCGCCCTCCCCGGCGGCCGCGTTCGGCGGCTCAGCTTACAAACTCTTCGGGGCGGAAGAAGAGCGCGATCTCGCGCTCGGCGTCGGCCTCGTTCGCCGAGCCGTGGATGACGTTCTCGTCGATGGTGGTGGCGAAGTCGCCGCGGATCGTGCCGGGCAGGGCGTCGGCGGGGTTGGTGGCGCCCATCATCTTGCGCAGCTCGGCGATCACCCCCGGCCCCTCGAGCACCATGGCCACCACCGGCCCGCTGGTGATGAACTCGACCAGCGGTTTGAAGAAGGGCTTCTCCTTGTGCTCGCCGTAGTGCTCCTCGGCGAGGTCGAAGCTGATGCGCATCTTCTTGAGGGCGACGATCTTGAAGCCCTTGTCCTCGAGGCGCTGGATGATTTTTCCGGTCAGGCCGCGGCGCACGCCGTCGGGTTTGATCATGGCGAAGGTGCGTTCCATAGCGGCTCCATTCTACATGCGCTCTGCTAGGCTGGAGCCATGTACCGTCAAGCCGGAACGAGCGGACTCTTCACCTACCCCCTGGCCCTGGGCACGATGCAGTTCGGCTGGACCGCCGACGAAGCGACGAGCTTCGCCATCCTCGACCGCTACGTCGAGGCCGGTGGGAACTTCATCGACACCGCCGACATCTACTCCAACTGGGCTGCGGGCAACCCCGGCGGGGTGGCCGAGCGGGTGGTCGGCCGCTGGCTGGCCGCGAACCCGGGCGTGCGCGAGCGGGTGCTGATCTCCACCAAGGTGCGCGGCCCCATGGGCGAGGAGGGGCGGCGCGGGCGCGGCTCGCCCTACCAGGAGGAGGGGCTGGGCCGGGGCTGGATCCTGCGGGCGGTGGAGGCCAGCCTGGAGCGGCTGAACACCGACTGGATCGACATCTACTGGATGCACTGGGTGGACAACCGGGTGCCCGTCGAGGAGAGCCTGGCGGCGATGACCGAGCTGGTGCAGAAGGGGCTGGTGCGCTACGTGGGGGTCTCCAACTTCTCGGCCTGGCGCACGATGCAGGCCCTCTGGGCCGCCGACCGGCGCGGGCTGGTGGCGCCGGTGGCGCTGCAGCCGCACTACTCGATCGCCGACCCGGTGCGCGCCCACTTCGAGCGCGAGCTGGCGCGGGTGGCCGAGACCTACGGCCTGGGGGTCTTCCCCTACTCGCCGCTGGCGGGCGGCTTCCTTACCGGCAAGTACCGGCCGGACGCCCCCGCGCCCGAATCGGTGCGGGCCGAGGGGATCCGCCGCCGCTTCTTCAGCGAAAAGAACTGGCGCATCCTGGCGGCGCTCGAGGAGGTGGCCGCCGCCCACGGAGCCACCCCGGCGCAGGTGGCGCTGGCCTGGCTGCTTTCGCGGCCCTACGTGGCCGCGCCGATCGTGGGGGCCAACACCCCCGAGCAGCTGGCCGGGCTGCTGCCCGCGGCGGAGCTCGAGCTCGCCCCCGAAGAGGTGGCCCGGCTCGACGAGGTCTCCGACTGGGAGCGCTGGCGCACCGAGCTGGAGGTCTGAGGTGTGCTAGGCTGGAACTCGAGGTGACGTGATGATCCGGATGCAACGCGCTTAAACCGCACCCTGTACCCGAAAGGTACGCGCCGTAGATTTTCGAGCCTGCCGGCGGCCTTCGGGCCGCCGTTTCGTTTGGGAGGAACCGTGCGGACGATCGAAGTGGACGATTTGAAAAAGACGTTTTCCAGCCGGCAGGGCTGGTTCGGCGCGCGCAAGACCGAACGCGCCCTGGACGGCGTGAGCTTCTACGTGGACGAGGGCGAGACCTACGCCCTTCTGGGCCCCAACGGCTCGGGCAAGAGCACGCTGATCCGCATCCTCGCCACCCTGCTCTTGCCCGACGGCGGCCGGGTGCGGGTGCTGGGCCGCCCCCTGCCCGGCGGCGAGGCGGAGGTGCGCCGCCGCATCGGCCGGGTGAGCGTGGACGCCGCCTTCTACAAGAAGCTCTCGGCCCGCGAGAACCTGCTCTACGCCGCCCAGCTCTACGGCCTCGAGCCCGCGGCGGCCGAGAAGAAGGCGCGCGGGATCCTCGAGCGGCTGGGGCTCGAGCCGCGCCGCTTCCACGACCCGCTCGAGGAGATGAGCCGGGGCATGCAGCAGAAGATCGCCATCGCCCGCGCCCTGCTGCACGACCCGCCGCTGTTGCTGCTGGACGAGCCCACCACCGGCCTCGACCCCGCGAGCAAGCGCGAGGTGCAGCGCTTCCTCGAGGAGCTGCGCGCCGAGCGTGGCACGACGATCCTGCTTACCACCCACGACATGGCCGAGGCCGAACGGCTGGCGGCGCGCATCGGCTTTCTGGCGCGCGGGCGGCTGGTGGCCGAGGGGAGCGCGGACGAACTGAAACGACGGGCGGACGCGGCCGACCTGGAGGAGGCTTTCATCCGCCTGACCGGCGAGGGCTTCGCGCCCGCCGCAGCCGAGGAGGTCGTATGATTCCCGCTTTCCTGCGCCCCTTGTGGGCCTTCGTCTTCCGCGACTTTCACCTGACCCGGCGTTACTTCTCCTGGGTCGTCGTCTTCACCTTCTACGCGCTGGTCAACTCGGCGACGATCGCGCTGATCGGCGTCGCCGCCGGCGACGAGCGGCTCACCCTGACGCTGGTGCTGGGGGTGCTGCTGTGGAGCTTCCTCTCGGCGATGTTCCAGGAGATCAGCAACTCGATCAGCTACGAGCGCTGGGAGGGGACGCTCGAGTACACCTTCATGGCCCCGGTGCACCGCCTCACCCACCTGCTGGGGGTGAGCCTCTTCGCCGTGGCCTACAGCGTGGTGCGCACGATCGTGATCATGGTGGGCCTGCTCCTCTTCGTCCACCTCAGCTTCGCTGGAGCCAACCTCTGGGGCGTGCTGGTGGTGCTGCTGGTGGCCAGCGTGGCCTTCATGGGGCTGGGGCTGGTGGCGGCGATCCTGCCGGTGCTCAGCCCCGAGAACGGCGCCCAGGCCACGAACATCGTGCAGGGGGTGCTGCTGCTGGTGAGCGGCATCTACTACCCGGTCGAGGTGCTGCCCGCCTGGGTGCAACCGCTCTCGGTCCTCTCGCCCGCCACCTACGCCCTCGCGGCCGCGCGCAAGCTGATGGGCCTCGACCGGCCGCTCACCGAGGCGGGCACGCTGGCGGGCGCGCCGCTCGGCGCGGTGACCCACGAACTTTTGGTCCTGGCGCTGATGGGCGTGGTCCTCGTGCCCCTGGGGCTGTGGATCTTTGGCTTGGTCGAGCTCTGGGCCAAACGGACGGGGAAGCTGAAGCGGACGGGGTAAAAGAAGAGGCGGGTAGGCCGACTTCGGCCCGATCGCCAAGGGCGCCTAACCCAGGCGGCGATCGGGGTTGTAAACGTCGAGGTGCCAGCGAAACGGATTTTCGGCGATGTAGCGCCGGACGGCCGCCAGGGCGTGCTCGCTGCGGACGACGTGCTCCCAGTAGTTCCGCTGCCACACCGGGGCCCCGGGAGTGCCGCGAAGCCGGTTGATGCGCCGGGTGACCGCGGACTTGTAGGCGCGCACGATGGCGCCGAGCGAGCCCGGCGCGACCGCAGACCGCGGTAGGGGCGCAGCGCGCTGCGCCCCTACCGGAACGGCGGCGCGTTCGACGATGCGGACGACGCCGTGCACGTGGTTGGGCATGACCACGAACTCTTCGGCGAACAACACGACGTTGCTGCGCAGCTCCGCGGTGCGGAACCATTCCTCCCGCGCGATCCGCCCCGGCTCGCAAAGCCTTACCCGCCCTGCTTCGATCCGGCCGAAGATCGACGCGCGCTCGTGGGTCACCAGCGTCACAAAATA
This sequence comes from Oceanithermus profundus DSM 14977, assembly GCF_000183745.1. Classification (NCBI taxonomy): domain Bacteria; kingdom Thermotogati; phylum Deinococcota; class Deinococci; order Thermales; family Thermaceae; genus Oceanithermus; species Oceanithermus profundus. The sequence goes on from NC_014761.1 coordinate 2,160,807, forward strand.
CGCTCCCGGGGCCGCGTAGTCGTGGTGCGGCAAGCGCAAGGACCTGCGGCGTTGCTTCATATACAATTATTTTAAAGAGAAGGCCGGGCTTGCAGCGAAAAGGCTGTGCATATTCATTGGCCTGCGTGCGGCCGGCCGGGAAAGCGGGACCCGCACGGCCTGGAGCCTCCCCCGCGCTTGTACCCGGTCCGGCGGGCGGCCGGGGCCTTCGTATATACTTGCAGCATGAGCCGCTTGTCCAAACGCGCACAAGCATTGAAGCCCAGCTCCACCGTGGCCATGAACGCCCGGGCGCTCGAGCTCCGGCGCCAGGGCGTGGACGTGATCGCCCTCACCGCCGGCGAGCCCGACTTCGACACCCCCCAGCACGTCAAGGACGCCGCCTGCCAGGCCCTGGCCGAGGGCAAGACCAAGTACACCCCGCCCGCGGGCATCCCCGAGCTGCGCGAGGCGCTGGCGCGCAAGTTCGAGCGCGAGAACGGCCTCTCCTACGCCCCCGACCAGATCACCGTGGGCGCGGGCGGCAAGGGCGTGCTCTACAACCTCTTCCAGGCCATCCTCGACCCCGGCGACGAGGTGATCCTGCTCGCCCCCTTCTGGGTCAGCTACTCGGCCCAGGTGGAGCTCGCGGGCGGCGTGCCGGTGGTGGTGAAGAGCACGGCCGAGACCGGCTTCGTGCCCGAGCTGGAGCGCGTGGCCGCGGCGGTCACGGAGCGCACCAAGGCCATCGTGGTCAACTCGCCCTCCAACCCCACCGGCGCGGTCTACCCGCCCGAGCTGCTGCAGGGGCTCGCCCGCCTGGCGAACGATCGCGGCGTCTTCCTGGTCTCCGACGAGATCTACGAACACCTGATCTACGAGGGCGAGGCCTACTCGCCCGGCCGCGACGCCCCCGAGTGGACGATCACCGTGGGCGGCGCGGCCAAGAGCTACGCCATGACTGGCTGGCGCATCGGCTGGGCGGCGGGGCCCAAGGAGATCATCACCGCGATGACCAAGATCCAGGGGCAGTCGGTCACCCACCCCACCACCTTCGCCCAGTGGGCGACCATCGCCGCGCTCGAAAGCCCCGAGAGCCGGGCCTTCATCGAAAAGGCCAAGGCGGCCTTCCGCCGCCGGCGCGACTTCTTCGTGAAGGGACTCGAAGAGCTGGGCCTGCCCACCCCCATGCCCCACGGGGCCTTCTACGTGATGCCCGACGTGCGGCGGATCCACGAAGACGAGCTGAAGGCGGCCGAGATCATGCTCGACCGGGCGCGGGTGGTGGTCGTGCCGGGCACCGACTTCGTGGCCCCGGGGCACGTGCGCATGAGCTACGCCACCTCGGACGAAAACCTGGAGCGGGCGCTGGAGCGGCTGGCCGGGCTGTTCTGAGTTTTCCGTGCGGACCGCAGGCGGCCTCCGGGCCGCCTTCTTCGTTCGTTCACACTTCCTTCGCGCAACCTTCGCGGGCACCCCCCTACCCTGGGGACCGTAGCAAGCGGGCCCCAAGGGCCCAAGGGAGGAAGACGATGAAGAAACAAACGATGATCCTTACACTGGCAGCAGGCAGCTTGGTCCTCGGTCTCGGGTTCGGTTTCGCGCAGATGGGTCAGGGCAAGGGCCCCGGCGCGGGGGCGGGGTACGCCCAGGTGCAGACCCAGCCGCTCAGCGAGGAGGCGAAGAACGCGCTGCTCGAGGCGCTGACCGGTCCCGAAGGCGAGTACGCCGCCTACGCGATGTACACCGCGGTGATCGAGAAGTACGGCGAGGTCGAGCCCTACGTGAGCATCCGCAAGGCGGAGGCCAAGCACATCGAGGCCCTGAAGCGCCAGCTCGACCGCTACGGCGTCGACTACCCCGCGGAGAACCCCTACCTGGGCCAGGTCAGCGCGCCCGAAAGCCTGGAAGACGCGGCGAAGGCCTGGGCCGAGGGCGAGGTGGCCAACGTGGCCATGTACGACCGGCTGATGGAAGCGGTGAAGGACTACCCCAACCTGGTGCAGGTCTTCGACCACCTGCGCGCCGCCTCGCAGGAGCGCCACCTGCCGGCCTTCTCGCTGGCCGCCGAGAACGGCGGCACCCTGAGCCCCGAGCAGATGCAGGAGCTCCACGACACCTTCGCGTCCCAGCGGGGTCAGGGTCAGGGCAACCACGGCGGGCAGGACTGCCAGCAGCAGGGCCAAGGTCAGGGCCACGGCCCCCACGGCGGTGCGGGCCCCCGAGCCGGCTCCGGTCACTAACCCGCCCCTTCGATCTGCATCTCCTGCGCGGGCCCCTACGGGGGCCCGCGGTTCGTGAACGAACCTTCACGCTCCCTTCGCGGCCCCTTCACCGGCGCGTGCCTAAAGTAAAGGCGCACGTGGGGGCACCGCCCCCGAAGAAAGGGAGGTCGTCATGAAACGAAGCTGGAGGAAGGCAGGTACCGTGATGGCCGTCGGGCTGGCGCTGGGGCTGGCGCTGGCCGTGGGTCCGGCGGCGGCGCCCGGCGCGGGCGCGCCCGCGAAACGGCCCGTGGGCCCGGCGGCGGAGCTGCAGGGCGGGGCGCGCCTGGAGGCACTGGCCGAGGTGCTGGGCAAGAGCGCCGAGGAACTGCGCGCCGCGTACCGGCAGGGCGGGCTGCGCGCCCTGATCGAGGCGAGCGGGATGGAGCCGCTCGAGTTCCAGCGCAAGGTGCTCGAGGTGCAACTCGAACGGCTCGAGGAGGCCTACCGCGCGGGCAAGCTGCCCGAACTGCGCTACGAGAGCCTGAAGGCGCGCCTGCAGGCGCGCAAGCTGGCGCTCGAAGGCCCCACCCTGGCGGAGCTGGTGGCGCGCAGCGGCGGCGACGTGGGGGTGCTGAAGGCGCAGCTGCGGGCGCTGGAGGAGGCGCGCATCGACCAGCTGCTCGAGCTGGGCGTGATCAGCGCGCAGCAGGCGGAGCGCCTGCGCGCCAACCTGGACGTGCGCGTCGAGCGGATGCTGAACCGGCCCGCGGGCCTGAACCCCGCCGCGGGCTTCGGCGCGCCGCAGCGCCCGGGAGACCGGGGCCACGGCTTCCAGAAGCCGCGCCGCCCCCACGGCCCGCAGGAACGCCCCGCCCATCCGGGGGCGGGGCCCCAGCGTCCGGGCCGCTAGACTGAGGGCATGTCCACCTTTCCCCACCGGCCGCGAGGTGCAGCGTGAAGCTGGCCTCGCGGCTGGTGCTGGCCTTCGCGCTGGTGGCCCTCTTCGCCAGCGGCATCACCGCCGCCCTGGTCTGGCAGGCCCAGCAGCAGCGGGTGCACCGCTTCCTCGACCGCGACCTGCCGCGGGCGATCGAGGGGCAGCACCCCCCGGCGAAGCCCCCGCGCTTCTTCGAAGAACAGCAGCGGCTCTTGCGCGAGCTGCGCGAGGCCAACCTGCGCGCGGCGCTGATCGCGCTCGTGGTGGCGCTGGGCGTGGGCGGCTGGCTGGCCTGGCGGATGACCCGCCCGGTCAGCGAACTGACCCGGGCCACGCGCCGCTACGCCGAGGGCGACCGCGACGCCCGCGCCCGGGTGCGCGGGCGCGACGAGCTGGCCGAGCTGGCCCGCGCCTTCAACGAGCTGGCCGAGCGCCTGCAGACCGAAGAGGAGCTGGACCGGCGGCGCGTCGCCGACATCGCCCACGAGCTGCGCACGCCGCTGCAGGTGCTCAAGGGCGAACTCGAGGCTCTGGCCGACGGCATGCTCGACCCCGACCCCGAGACCCTGGAACGCCTGGTGGAGGAGGTGGACCACCTGGCGCTGCTGGTCGGCGACCTGCGGCTGCTCTCGCTCGCCGAGTCGGGAGGGCTGGCGCTCGAGCCCGTGCCCTACGACCTGGCCGAGCTGTTGGCGAAGAGCGCCGAGGCCTTCGCCGCCAGCGCCGAGGCGCGGGGGGTCGCGCTCGAGCTCGACCTCGAACCCGCGCCCGCGCGGATCGACCCGGCGCGCCTGCGCCAGGTCGTCTTCAACCTGATCGACAACGCCCTGCGCCACGCCCGCACGCGGGTGCGCCTGGGCTGCCGCCTCGAAGACGGGCGCGCCTGCCTCTGGGTGGCCGACGACGGCCCGGGCATCCCCGAGGCGGACCGGCCGCGGGTCTTCGACCGCTTCTACCGGGCGGACCCCGCGCGTTCGCGCAGCTCCGGGGGTTCGGGGCTGGGGCTGGCGATCGTTCGCGCCATCACCGAGGCCCACGGGGGCGAGGCGACGGTGGAGAGCCGCGAGGGCGGCGGTGCGGTCTTCCGGGTCTGCGTTCCGGCGGCCGAGACGGGCTGAGCCTCAGCTCCGCGCCCGGCCCCAGGGTAACAGCAACAGCACGACCCCCACGACCACGAAGCTGTCGGCGAGGTTGAAGACCGGCCAGAGGCCGGGTCCGATGTCGAGGAAGTCCACCACCCAACCGCGACCCAGCCGGTCGACGGCGTTGCCCAGCGCGCCGGCGGCGACCAGCGAAAGCGCGAAGACGAAGAGCGGCGCGCTGCGGGCGCGCGCCAGGTAGACGAGCAGCACGAAGCCGACGAGCAGGCTGAACCCGCCCAGCAGCGTGGGGTTGCCCTTGAAGAGCCCGAAGGCCACCCCGGTGTTCTGCACCAGCGTCAGGTAGAGGCCGGGCAGCAGGCGGTCGGGAATGGGATCCAAAAAGCGCAGCGCCAGCAGCTTGCTGATCTGGTCGGCCGCCAGCAGGAGCGGGATCAGGACGGTGGGCATGGGGTGAGTCTAGCACGGCCGCTGGCGGCTGTGGTATACTCGCGTTTGCTGGCTTTGGCCCGCGGCCGAAGCACCCCCGGAGGACCCTATGTCGAGAGTGTGCGAAATCAGCGGAAAACGGCCCACCGTGGCCCGTAAAATCACCCAGCGCGGTAAGGCCAAGCGGCTGGGCGGCGTCGGCCGCAAGACCACCGGCATCCACAAGCACTGGCAGGCCCCCAACCTGCGCAAGGTCACGATCCGCGTCGGCGGCAAGCCCGTCACCTTCCGCGTGGCCATGTCCCACGTGCACAAGGTCTACGAGCTGGCCGAGCGCGCCAAGGGCATGAAGCTCGAGGGGCTTTCCGAGAAGCAGATCAAGGCGCGCCTGCTCGCGCTGCTCGACAAGTAAGCAACCCGCACCCCCGCCGCCCGGGCCCGCCCGGGCGGTTTCGCTGTGCAAGAATGGAGGCGTGAAGACGGGGCTCAAACCGGGCTGGTACGTGCTGATCGCGCTGGTGCTCTACGCGCTGGTCGTCACCCTCGCCTGGCGGCACGACCGGGCGGAGCTGCACCGGTTGCGCGCCGCCCTGGCGGGCGCCCCCGCCCCCGAGGCCAGCGGCGGCGGCCCCGAGCGTTACGCGCTGCCCCTGCCCGGGGCCTGCCTGCCCGAGAAGCCCGAACACCTGCCGGGCTACCCCCGCGACTACCGCAAGGGGGCGAACCAGGGGTTCATCTTCGTGAGCGGCGACGCCTGCGTCCCCGTCGTCTACGGCACCGGGGTCGTCGCCGTCCAGCGGGGCCGGGTGCTCAAGGCCGAGCAGGACTTCCAGGAGCTGAGCGCGGCCGAGTTCGACGCCCTCATCGAGGCGGTGGCCGGCGGCGCCACCCCCGAGCAGATGGACCGGCTGCGCGGTCGGGAGGTCTGGATCGAACACCCCGACGGCCGCATCACCGTCTACGCCCACCTCTCGGGGCTGCGCCCCGACCTGGCCGTGGGCCAGCTGGTCGAGCGGGGCGAATGGATCGGCTACGTGGGCAACAGCGGCACCCAGGCGGCCTCGCGCGGGAGCCGGGAGGGGGCGCGGCTTTTGCTCGAGGTCTGGCAGGGCAACGTGGACACCGGCACCTACCTGGGCAAGGGCCTCGACCCGCGCGAGAACAAGGACAAGCTGCTCACCCTGGCGCGCGCCCTGTTTGCGGTACCCTAGGTCCATGCGGGACGCGCTGCGGCAGGTCTGGGCCAACCCCTACGTGCGGGTGGCCGTGCTGCTCTTGGGCCTTTGGGCCCTGGGCTGGCTGCTGCTGCGCACGGCCGCGGTGTGGGTAGGGTTCCTGATCGCCTACACCCTGGCCTACCTGGCCGATCCGCTGGTGAGCGGGCTCGAGCGCCGCAGGGTGCGGCGCGCCTTCGGGGTGCTGCTCGTCTACGCCCTCTTCTTCGTCTTCCTGGGGCTCGCGAGCGTGCTGCTCGCCGAGGTGGTGGTGCAGCTCTCGCAGCTCTCCGAGCGCATCCCCGAGGTGCTGCGCCCGATCAACGGCTGGATCGAGGGGCTGCCCGCGCTGGTGCGGCGCTGGGCCGAGACCCCCGAGGTGCAGGCCGTGCTGGTGCACACCGCCGACGCCCTCAAGGCGCTCTTGCAGGGCTTCTCGGCCACACTGGTGAAGGGGCTGGGGGCGCTGCTGGGTCAGGGGGGCAACCTCGTCGCCGGGCTGGCCGCACTGGCGGGCGGGCTGGTGCAGCTGCTGGCGGTCTTCGTGGTGACGGGCTACCTGATGGTCGACTTCCCGCGCGTCAACGCGGCGCTGCTGGAGGCGCTGCCGCGGCCCTGGCAGCCGCTGGCGGTCGAGCTCGCGGGCCGGCTCGACCGCGCCGTGGGCGGCTACATCCGCGGCCAGCTGCTCGTGGCCGCGCTGGTGGGCCTGGCCGTGGGCCTGGGGCTGGCCCTCATCGGCGTGCCCATGGCCGCGGCGCTCGGCTTCATCGCCGGGGTCTTCAACCTGGTGCCCTACCTGGGCGTCGTCGTCTCGATCGTGCCGGCGCTGCTGCTGGCGCTCACCGTGGCCGCCTGGAAGGTGGTGGGGGTGCTCGTCGTCTTCCTGATCGCCAACCAGCTCGAGTCCCACCTCTTCTCGCCCTACATCCTGGGCCGGGCCACGGCGCTGCACCCGATCACCGTCGTCCTCTCGATCCTCGCCGGCGCCGGCCTCTTCGGGCTCTGGGGGGCGATGCTCGCCGTGCCCACGGTCGCCTTCGCCAAGGTGCTCTACACCGACTACTACCTGCCGAGCCGGTGTCACGAACAGGGGTGTTAACGGTGGGTGGGATGTGGGATGTAGGAGGTGGGAAAGTGCTGCGCAGCCCACCCCCTACCTCCTACCCCCTACTTCCTATTCTTCCCACTTCCAATCCTTGAACCGCTCGCGCAGCTTCGCCTTCATGAACTTGCCGGTACTGGTGCGCGGGATCTCGTCGACGAAGACGATGGCGTCGGGCAGCCACCACTTGGCGAACTTGGGGGCCAGGAATTCGCGCAGCTCCTCCGCGGTCAGCTCCTCGCCCTCGCGCAGCACCACCGCCGCCAGCGGGCGCTCGGCCCACTTGGGGTGGGGGACGGCGATCACCGCCGCCTCGGCCACCGCCGGGTGGCTCATCAGGGCGTTCTCGAGGTCCTGCGAGCTGATCCACTCGCCGCCCGACTTGATCAGGTCCTTGGTGCGGTCGGTGATCTTGACGTAGCCCTCGGCGTCGATCGTCACCACGTCGCCGGTGCGGAACCAGCCGTCGGGGGTCCATTTGTCGGTCTCGGAGGGAAGGTTGTAGTAGCTCGAGGCCACCCAGGCGCCGCGCACCTGCAGCTCGCCCATCGTCTTGCCGTCCCAGGGGGCCTCGCCGTCGTCGGTCATGGCGCGCACCTCGACGAGCGGCACCGGCAGCCCCTGCTTGGCGCGGTAGGCGTACTGGGCGTCTTCGTCGAGCTCGAGCAGGTGCGGCTTGAGCAGGCTCACCGTGCCCAGCGGGCTGGTCTCGGTCATGCCCCAGGCGTGGATGACCCGCAGGTTGAACTTGTCGAAGGCGCGGATCATGCTCTCGGGCGCGGCCGAGCCGCCCACGACCATGCGCATCCCGGGCACCAGCTTCCAGCGGTCGGGCTCCTTCTCCAGCGCCTGCAGGATGCCCAGCCAGATCGTGGGCACGCCCGCGGTCGCGGTCACGCGCTCGCGCTCGTAGAGGTCGAGCAGGTTCTCGGCGTCCAGGTAGGGGCCGGGGTGGACCTGCTTGGTGCCCGTCATCACCGCCGCGTAGGGCAGCCCCCAGGCGTTGACGTGGAACATCGGCACCACCGGGGTGAAGACGTCGTGCATCGAGAGCGAGAGGGCGTCGGGCAGGGCGATGCCGAAGGAGTGCAGGATCGTCGAGCGGTGGGTGTAGACCACGCCCTTGGGCCGGCCCGTCGTCCCCGAGGTGTAGCACATCCCCAACGGGTCGTTCTCGTCGAGCTCGGGGTAGCGGAAGTTCCCCTCGGCGGTGTCGAGGAACTGCTCGTAGTCCATGAACCCCTCGGGCACCGGCTGGCCGGTGAGCGGCACCACGATGATCTCCTCGACGCCCGGGATGTGCTCGCGGATGGCCAGCACCAGCTTGAGGAGCACGTCGTCGACGATCAGGAAGCGGTCGCCGGCGTGGTTGATGATGTAGGCGATGTCGCTGGGGTGGAGGCGCAGGTTGAGGGTGTGCAGCACCCCGCCGGCGATGGGCACGCCGAAGTAGGCCTCCAGGTGGGCGTAGTGGTTCCACATCAGCGTGCCCACGCGGTCGCCCTTCTTGAGGCCCAGCTTCCCGAGCGCCTCGGCCAGCGCCTTGCTGCGCTTGTAGAAGTCGGCGTAGGTGTAGCGGTGCAGCGACTTGTCGGGCATGCGGCTGACCACTTCCACCTTGGGGAAGAGCTTGCCGGCGCGCTCGAGCATGTGGGGCAGCGTCAGGGGAAAGTTCATCATCGTTCCTTGCATGGCGTCCTCCTTGTTCGTCACCTGGCTAACATTTTACATGCGCCCACGAAAAAGGCGGCCCCGCCGGGGCCGCCCCCGCCGCGCCGGAGCTCACACGGCCGTGGCCTTGGGCCACAGCTCCCGCAGCTCGCGCGGCAGGATGCGCACCACGTCCTCGATCTCCCCCTCGCTCACGCGCCGGGCCAGCACGCGGAAGACGGCGCGGGCGACCTCCTCGGGGTCGACGTCCGGCTCGCCGTAACGGGTGGTCTTGAAGTAGTTGTAGATGTGGCGCAGGAACTCTTCCTTGTGGCGCTCCTTCAGGGGCTTGCCCGTGGGGTCCCAGCCCTCGTAGTAGAAGCCGCGGATCAGCATCGGGAGCTGGGCGCCCAGCTGCGCCACTTCCTCGACGGTCAGGCGGTCGCGCAAGGCGTGCAGCACGGCGCGCAAGGCCAGGTAGGCCTTGTGCCGGTCGTCGGTCCCGAGCTCCTGCATGACCTCGCCCAGCCAGGCGTGCGTCTTCTGCAGTGTGGTGTCGAAGACCGCGAGTCCGGTGGCTGCCATACCGCTCACCTCCTTTCCCTGGCGCTTGTATTATATTATCTGCGCTTCTAGCTATCAAGTTTGCGCGGGCCGGCGGCGCGGGTGCGACCGGGCCCCGATGACTTGTCAAAACCGCCGACGGGTTGTACTATATTGCGTGCCTGGCGAGCAGCCGGGCGGCCTGCTGGGGCATCGTCTAACGGCAGGACGGCGGACTCTGGATCCGTTGGTCGTGGTTCGAATCCACGTGCCCCAGCCAGAAGGCCCCTTCGACTAGCGGTTAGGTCACCGCCCTTTCAAGGCGGCGGCACGGGTTCGAGTCCCGTAGGGGTCACCAAAGCGCGCTCGAGCCGAACGCGGCCCCATCGTCTAGAGGCCTAGGACGCCGCCCTCTCACGGCGGTAACGGGGGTTCGAATCCCCCTGGGGTCACCAGACGGCTCGAGCGCGTCTTCTTTTGCGTCGCGCGCGCTACCCCCATACCCCCCGTGGGGTATATACTGCGCTAGGGCCCCGAGCGGGCCGCGGGAGGCGAGCATGGACTTCAAGATTGGCGAACTCGGCGGTTCGGCCCAGCAGGACCAGACCTACGACGTGGTCATCATCGGCGGCGGGCCCGCCGGCCTGACCGCGGGCATCTACGCGGGCCGCGGCGGCCTGAAGACCGTGATCCTCGAAAAGGGGCTACCCGGCGGCCAGATCGCCCAGACCGAAGAGGTGGAGAACTACCCCGGCTTCCCCGAGGGGATCTCGGGGCCGGAGCTGGCCAACCGCATGGCCGAACAGGCGCGCAAGTTCGGCGCCGAGGTGGTCATGGACGAGGTCCAGGCGCTCGAGAAGACCGACGAAGGCTTCCTGGTCAAGGCCTTCGAGCGCAACTACAGGGCGCGGAGCGTCATCATCGCCACCGGCGCCAACCCGCGCAAGCTGGGCGTACCCGGCGAGGACAAGTTCTACGGCCGCGGGGTCTCGACCTGCGCCACCTGCGACGGCTTCTTCTACCGCGACAAGGACGTGGTCGTGGTGGGCGGCGGCGACGCCGCGGTGGAGGAGGGGATCTTCCTCACCAAGTTCGCCCGCAAGGTGACGATCATCCACCGCCGCGACGAGCTGCGCGCCAACAAGGTGGCCCAGGAGCGCGCCTTCCAAAACCCCAAGATCGAGTTCCTCTGGAGCCACGTCGTCACCGAGGTGCTGGGCGAGGACCACGTGACCGGCGTCCGGGTGAAGAACCTCAAGACGAACGAGGAGTACGTCTACCCCACCGACGGCGTCTTCGTCTTCGTGGGCAGCGTGCCCAACACCGACTTCCTGAAGGGCGTCGTGGAGCTGCGCCCTGACGGCTACGTGGCCGTCACCGACGAGATCCTCACCTCGGTGCCGGGCGTCTTCGCCGCCGGCGACGTGGCCGACCCCATCTACAAGCAGCTCGCCACCAGCGTGGGCGCGGGCACGCGCGCGGCCATGACCGCCGAGAAGTGGCTGATGGAGCAGGAGCAGGCCGAACCCGCTTCGTCCTAGCGCTTGCGGCGCTCCCGCGGGGCCGGTAGGCTAGAGGGCGCGAGGGCGGTTAGCTCAGATGGCTAGAGCACCTGCCTTACAAGCAGGGGGTCGGAGGTTCGAGTCCTCTACCGCCCACCACCACGCCCCCGTCCGGGGGCGTTCGCTGTGGTAGAAAAAGGAACGGAGCGTAGGCAAGGAGGCCGGATGGCAACAGGCGATACGATGCAGCTCGTGCATCAGGCCCTGCGGGAAAACTCGCTCTTCGCGCGCCTGGACGCCGCGGACCTGGAGCGCGTGGTGCAGATGGCGAGCGTGCGCGAGCTCGCCGAGGGCGAGGCCCTCTTCCACGAGGGCGACCTGGTGGAACACACCCACGTGGTCGCGGACGGGCTTTTGCGGGTCTACCAGGTGGGGCCCAAGGGCAGCCGCCAGCTGGTGCTGCACATGGCCGGCCCCCCCGAGAGCATCGGGGAGATCGCGGTCTTGAGCGAACGCCAGCACTACCCCGTCACCGCCGAGGCGGCGCTGCCCAGCCGGGTGGTGCGGGTGCCGCGCGAGGGCATCCTGCAGCTGATGGAGGAGCGCCCCCGCTTCACCCGGGCGCTGTTGCGCTCGGTGGCCGAGCGGCAGTTCGAGCTGCTGCTGCTCTTGCGCCGGGTGGCCTTCTTCGAGGTGCAGTCCCGGCTGGCCCAGTACCTGCTCGAACAGCACGCCACCCTGGGCCCGGGCTTCCCGCTGCCCACCAACCCCGAGCTGGCGGCCCTCCTGGGCACCGTGCCCGAGATCGTGAGCCGCACCCTGAGCCGCTTCTACAAGCAGGGCTGGATCCGGCTCGAGGACCGCCGGGTCTGGCTCGAGAACGAGGTCACCCTGATCGCGGTGGCCAAGGGCTAGGGTGCCGGAGCCTCGCTTCTGGATCGGGGTCGCCTCGCGCGACCACGTGCGGCGGGGCGTCGGGGAGGGCTTCGCCCAGCTGAACCACGGCAAGGCCCGGGCGCTCGAGCGCATGCGCGCAGGCGACGGCCTGATCTACTACTCGCCGGTGGAGCGCTTCGGAGAACGCGAACCCTGCCAGCGCTTCACGGCCATCGGGCGGGTGGTCGGCGAGGTCTACCGGGTCGACGCCGGCGGCGGTTTCCGGCCGTACCGCAGCGACGTGGCCTTCTTCGCGGAGGCCCGCGAGGTGCCCATCCGCCCGCTACTGGAGGCGCTTGACTTCATCCACGACGCGCGCCGCTGGGGCTACGCCTTCCGCTTCGGCCACCTGGAAATCGGCCGGGAAGACTTCGAGCGGATCGCCCGGGCCATGCTGGGCGCGCCGCCGGCGTTTTGAGGCGCGGCCGTCGCCCGCGGCCCCGGGAACGCCTGGAGCCCCCGCACCGCGCGGGGGCTCCGGTTCCGACTCCGGGGTTCAGTAGATGTCGTTGGCCGTGTTCCAGACGTTGAACTTACCCGTCGGGGTGCGCACCCAGTCGCCGGTGATGCGCGTCTTCTCCTGCAGGGTCACGCTGTCGTAGACGACGATGAAGGTCGGCGTGTCCTTGTTGCCCCAGGCCGAGACCCAGAACTCGCTGCCGTCCTTGTTGAACTCGATGTGCACCATGCGCGCCTTCAGCTTCTTGGCGCCCGGCACCTCCCAGCAGATCGGGTCCTTCTCGAGGTCTTCCTTCTTCCAGGCGCAGAGCGTGGCGTTGGCCTCGGGGGTGGGGGCGACGGTGAAGTCGACGATCAGCCAGGGGCTCTTCGGGTGGGTCTTGATGAAGAGGTTGCCCGGGTAGGGCGTCTCGATCATCTTCACGACCTTCCAGGCGTAGTCGGGGTGCCCCTTGGGGTCGGTGCCGATGACCGCGATCTTGTTGTCCTTGATGTGGCCGGTCGCCCAGACGGGGCCGTACTTGGGGTGCACCCAGTTGGCGCCGCGGCCGGGGTGGGGCTTGTCGCCCACGGGGATGCTGGCCACGAACTCGCCCGTCTTGGCGTCGATGACCACGATCTTCTTGGCCGCGTTCGCCGCCACCAGGAAGTAGCGCTTGTCCATCGCCCAGCCGCCGTCGTGGAGGAAGCGCTCGGTGTCGATCATGCGCACGTTGATCGGCTTGCCCTTGAGGCCGATGTTGGCGTAGTCGACGAGCCAGGTCTGGCCGCCCTCCTTGATGTTGAGGATCCACTCGGGGCTGAAGTGCGAGCTCACGATCGAGGCCACGCGGTTCTCGCGCAGGAACTCGCCGGTGCTCTTGACGTAGCCCTGGGTGGAGACCATCTTCAGGGGCTCGAGCGTCTGCCCGTCGAGGATCACGAAGTTGCTGGGCCAGTAGCAGCCCACGACGGCGTACTTGCCCTCGTACCCCTCGTACTTGCTGGTGTCGATGCTGCGGGCGTCGAGGCAGACCTTGGCCTCGGCCACCAGCGTCGGCTCCTTGCTCCAAAGGTCGATGATCTCGGCCTTGCCGTCGCGGCCGATCACGTAGAAGTAGCGGCCGTCCTTGGACGAGCGCAGGATGTGGGTGGCGTAGCCGGTGGGCAGGATCTTGACCAGCTCCTTGGTGTCGCCGTCGACGATGGCCACCTGCCCCATGTCACGCAGGATCACGCCGAAGAAGTTCTGCCAGTTGCGCGTCGTCTCCGGCTGGGTGGGCCGCTTGCTCACCGGGACGTAGACCACCCAGTTGTTCTTGATGTCCTCGAAGGTCCAGGGCGGGGGCTCGGGGACCGGCGAGAGCAGGAACTTGGCCATCAGGTCGATCTGCTCCGGGGTGAGGATGCCGAGCTTGCCCCAGGCGGGCATGCCCCCGAAGCCGTTGGTGATGATCGCCTTCAGGTAGTCCACGTTCTTGCCGGCCGCTTTGAGCTTGTCGGGTTCGAGGTTCTTGCCCGTCGCGCCTTTGCGCAGCACCCCGTGGCACCCCGCGCATTGCTGGAAGTAGATCTTCTTGCCCTCTTCCATCTGCTCGGGGGTGAGCCCCTGCGCCACGGCCAGGGCCCCCAGGGCCAGCGCCGCCAAACCTACCGTTAACGCCTTACTCCATCGCATACCTACCTCCTTCTCGCTTCCTCCGAAGCGTCGGAACCTAGGCCTGCAGGAACGCACGGCGCGGTTGCGGTCGTCAACCTATTGTAACCCACCGCACTATCGCAGCGCGGCCACCTGCGCCGCGTCGACCGCCCCGTAGGCGTTGCCCCAGCTCGTGCGCACGTAGCTGACCACCGCCGCCACCTCCTCGTCGGAGAAGCGGCCGCCGAAGGCCGGCATGGCCGTACCCGGGACGCCGTTCAGCACCGCACGGATCACGAAGTCGGCGTCGGCCAGGGCGTCGTTGCCGGCGAGGGCCGGGAAGACCGCCCCCATGCCCTCGCCGTTCGCGCCGTGGCAGCTCGCGCAGTTCGCGCCGTATAGGCCCGCCCCGTCGACCGCGCCCGCCTTGGCCGTCGGCGCCGCGGCCGCCACCGAGCGGGCGATCTTCTGCACGTTCGTCGGCTGGTCCACGGCCGCGCTCTCGGCGCGCACCGCGATGTACCACGAGACCACGACGACGAGCAGGAAGAGCAGCACCGGCAGCAGCCCGTAGAGCACCGGGCTGGGGGGCTTGGGGTTCTCGCGCTCGACCTCGTCGACGAGCTCGACCTCGACGGGCGCCCGCAGCGGCGCCTGGCTGATGTGGCCGGCGAAGACGTTGTTCTTGTGGCTGACGTCGAAGACGTACTGGTGGTGGTCCTTGGCGCCGCCCTGGTAGTGGGTGACGACGGTGAGGACGTGCTCGCCCTCGCCCATCTCCGCCGGGTCGAGCCGGACGTTGAACGGCGGCTCGGTCACGACGACCAGCGGCTCGCTGGCGTCGTCCAGGTAAACTTCAACGCGAACAATATCCATGGTCACCTCCTAGTGGACGTGTTCCTCGGGTTCGTACTCGGCATGGAAGTTGACCACGACCCACCACATCCCCTGGGGGATGAAGAGGTAGGTCACGGCCGAGAAGAGGATCAGGTTGACCCAGAAGCGGTCCAGGTACCCCGTCGCCACCATGCCGACCGCGGAGAGCACCTCGGCGGCGGCGAAGAGGTAGGACAGCTTCACCAGCCAGGGGCGCTCGAAGAGGCGGCCCATGGCGTAGAACATCGCGTACAAACCGGCCGTGAGGACGAAGAAGAAGCCGTAGATGATGATCGCCCCGACCATCTGCGCGATCTCGTGGCTGCTAATCATGCGCGCCCTCCGCGGTGTTCGCCGTCCGCTTGCGGCCGATGGTCAGCAGGTCCCAGACGAGCAGCACGTAGCCGAGCAGGAAGAGCATCCCCATCCAGAACCGCCACCAGTGGGTGTTGGTGTACCAGGGGTGGGTGTAGGACTTGATGAAGGCGTTCCAGGTGCTGCCCAGCTCGGCGCGCTCGATCATCGTCTGCGCGAAGCCGGAGATGGTGAAGGAGGCGACGATGCCGATGATGCCGAAGACCAGCAGCCCCCAGGCCCACGGCCAGAGCTTGGAGTTGAGCGGGATCTGCACCCGCTTGCCGATGTTCTGCACGGCGATGTAGACGAGCGTCATCACCGTGCCCACGTAGGCCCCGAAGAAGGCGAAGTGGCCGTGCGCCGCCGCCAGCTGGGTGCCGTGGGAGTACATGTTGACCTGCGGCAGGGTCTGCATGAAGCCCCAGACGCCGGCGCCGATGAAGTTGCCGAAGGCCTGGGTGACGGCCCACATCATCGCGGGCTTGTTGATGGTGTGCAGCCGGTGGGCGCCGGCGTCGTAGACGGCGTGGACCACCATGGCCACGAGCGGCAGGGGCTCGAGCGCCGAGAAGAAACCGCCCAGCCCGATCCAGTACTCGGGGGTGCCGATCCAGAAGTAGTGGTGCCCGAGGCCGAGGATGCCGGTGCCGAAGACGAGGGCCACCTCGAGGAAGAGCCAGGTCTCGATCAGCTTGCGCGGGGTGCCCAGCAGGTACATCAGGCTCCAGCCCATGACCACGCCGACGAGCACCTCCCAGGTGGCCTCCACCCACAGGTGCACCACCCACCACCAGAGGTACTGGTCCATGGTGACGTTGACGGTGTAGTGCATGCCCGCGGTGTAGAGCGCGCCCAGCGCCACCAGGTCGAAGATCAGCACGCCCAGCAGGCCGGTGATGCGGCGCGCGGCGAGGGTGGTGGCGACCACGTTGAAGAGGAAGACGGCCACCCAGGCCACGATGGCGAAGTCGGCCCATCTTGGCGCTTCGATGTACTCGCGCCCCTCATTGATGAACCAGAGGGTGAAGGCGGTGCCGGGGCCGATCTGGACGATCAGGTAGACGAGGACGACGACGGTGACGCCGGCGACGATCACCCACCAGATGAACTTCGCCAGCTTGATGCCGACGACCTCACGCCCGGTCTCGATGGGCAGGAACCAGTAGACCCCGCCCATCATGCCCACCAGCAGCCAGACGATCATGGCGTTGAGGTGGACCGTGCGGTTGGTCATGAACGACAGCTTCTGATAAAGGAAGTTGGGATCGATGTACTGATAGGCCAGGATCAGCCCGAAGATAATCTGAGCCCCGAAGAGCGCAATGGCCACCACGAAGTACCAGATGGCCAGCTTCTGCGACTCGTAGAGCTCGCCGGGTTGGCGGTGTGCAAACGTGCTCACAGCATCCCTCCCTTACTGAGCCACCCCGAAGCGCGGGGGAAAGCCGTTGGTGTCGATGGCGGACATCCACTTGAGGAAGGCCACCAGGGCGGTCGCTTCTTCGTCGGTGAAGTGCAGGTTGGGCATGCGCCGCTGGCCCTGGGGGTACTTCTCGGGGTTCATCAGCCAGGTCTTCATGGCCTCTTCGTGGGTGGTCGCCCCCACCATGGGCATCACCCGCTCTTCCCACCAGGGGTCGAGCCAGGCCCGGGTCAGGTCGGGCGCGTAGTAGGCGCCGTTGCCCAGGATCTGGTGGCACTCCATGCAGTTGCGGCTCTGCAGCGTCATCTTGCCCTTGTTGACTAGGGCGAAGGCCTCCTCGGGGGAGTAGACCTTGCCGAAGAAGCCGGTCTGCTCGCCGATCACCGGGACCTGGCGGCGCTTCTCCTCGTTCCAGACGAGGCCGATCTCGTGGTTGATCACGGTCCAGGTGGGCACCTGGCTCGCCCCGGGGCGCACCTTTTCGGTGGTGTCGAAGGTGAGCCACATCAAGATGAAGAGCATGATCAGGCTGCTCACCACCGCGGCGTTGCGCCAGAAGGTGGGCGAGAGCCAGCCGTAGCCCCGGCTCAGCACCAGGGTGATCACGACCGAAAGGAACACGGCCGCGACCGCGATCTGAATCCAGCTGTAGTCCATGCTGACCTCCTTTCCACTATGGGCACTGCGTCACGGTCTGAGTATCCGGTGAAAAGAAGCCGGGCGTCCATGACCTAGGTGGAGGGACATATGTCCGAAGAATCTTTTGACGAACGGAAAAACGCGCGCCGCGGCGCGCGTGAGAGCTTCCTCATCTTGCCGGGGCCGCTCTAGGGCTCGCCCTCGCCCCCCAACCGCTGGATCTCCTCGATGAAGCGCTCCACGCTGTCGAACTCGCGGTAGACGCTGGCGAAACGGATGTAGGCCACCTCGTCGAGCTCGCGCAGGAAGGCCATGGCCCGCTTGCCGATCGCCTCGGTGCTGATCTCGGGGGCGTCGATCTGGTCCTCGAAACGGTAGGCGAAGCGCTTGAGCCGTTCGGGGTCGACGGGGCGCTTCTCGCAGGCGAGCAGCAGCCCCCGCAGCAGCTTGTCGGGGTTGAAGGCCTCCTGCACCCCGGAGCGCTTGCGCACCATCAGGGGCTCGAGCTGGGGGCGCTCGTAGGTGGTGAAGCGGCGGCCGCAGGCGGCGCACTCGCGGCGGCGGCGGATGGCCAGCCCCTGGTCGGAGGGCCGCGAGTCGACGACCCGCGTGCCTTCGGAGCCGCAGTAGGGGCAGTTCATGGCTAGGGCAGCTCGCTGAGGATGTCGTAGAGCTCGGGCGGCTGCGGCGGCTGGGGCAGCTCCACGCCGATGACCTCGCCGTGGATGCCTTCGGAGACGGTGGAGCCCAGCGCCACCACCGCCCGCGCCAGCGGCAGGTCGTACTCCTCGCCGGCGGCCTCGCGGCTGGGCACCACGCCGTTGACCCGCACCGTCTTGGGGAAGACCCGGGTCGAGCCCTCGATCAAACCCCGCATCGCGCCGCGGATGGAGGCCACGTGGGGTTCCTGGTTGTCCGCCGGGGGCATGACGACGACGACGAAGCCGCCCCCGGCCAGGTACTTCAGCCCGTGCTGCAGGGTGTAGAGGCTCGACTTGACGTCGGCGTTGAGCAGGTCGTACCACTCGCTTTCGAGCAGCTCGACGAAGGGGGTCTGGCTGACCGTCTGGGCGACGTGGACGATGCCGTCGAGCATCCCGTAGAGCTCCTCGATCTTGCCGAAGGTGGTGGCCACGTCGAGACCCACGGACATGTCGCCGCGGATGGGGATCGCCGTCGCCCCCAGCGCTTCCACCTCCGAGGCCACCGCGGTGGCCAGCTCCACGTCGGGGTCGACCGCGACGACCGTCGCGCGGTTGCGCCCGTAGGCGTGGGCGATGGCGCGGCCGTAGCCGCGGCCGGCACCGGTGATCATCACCACCCGGCCGGTGAGCCCCAGCAGGTCTTCGCGGGCGTCGGGGTTCATGCACCCACCTCCGCTTCCTCGCGCGGCCGCGGCTCCGGCCGCGGCCGCGGCACGATCGGGGTGTGGGCCTCGGGGTAGAGGCCACGGCCGTGCTCCTCGTAGAAGGCGCGCATCTTCTCGAAGTCGGCCTCGAGGTCGCCCGTCGGCACGAACCAGCCGCCGATGCCCACCTCGCGCCGTTCGTAGTTGATGTAGCCGAGCGCGATCGGGACGCCGGCCTCGAGCGCCATGTAGTAGAAGCCGGTGCGCCAGTACGGGGCGCGCTTGCGGGTGCCGTCGGGGGCGATCACCACCACGCCCGACCCCGGCGCCTTCAGGTAGTCGGCCATCTGCCCCACGAAGCCGCGGGTGTTCTTGCGGTCCACCGGGATGCCCCCCAGCCAAACCATCACCCGCCCGATCACGGGGGGAAAGAGCTCCTTCTTGCCGATCCACTTGAAGGGCAGCCCGGAGGCCCAGCCCCAGAAGAGGGCGGGGAAGAAGTCCCAGTTCGAGGTGTGGGGGTAACCGACGGCCACGAACTTAGGCGCGTCGGGGAGGTTCATTACCGGCTTCCAGCCGGTAACACGGAGCAGCCAGCGCCCCAGGCGCTGCAGCCAGGTGGGGGGGTTCTTCTCGGTCATCGCTGTTTCTACTACCCTAACGCATCCGGCCCGGAATTTGGGAAAGGGCGCCCGCGCCCGAAACCCCGGGTAGGATACCGCAGCCGCGCCCGCTTGGCTACGCCCTTTTGGGGGGTCGGCGCCCCGCCGCGCCTCAGGGGACGGGGTAGCGGCCCGGCTCGGGGAAGGGGGTGGACGAGAAGAGCTCGTTAGTGCGCACGAAGGCGAGCATGAAGCGCGAGAGCACGTCGAGCTGGCTCTTGTGGGCGAGCACCGCGGCGTGCTTGGCGTTTCGGGCCCCGGCGTCGAGGGGCAGCCGCCTCCAGTCCAAGCCGCGGCCGCGCGGCGCAGGCTCGAGCGCCAGCTGCGGATGGTACCCCTTGGGCAGCGGCCACTCCAGCCCTCCGTGGACGATCCAGTAGCGCAGCCGCCCGACCTGGCCCCGCCGGCCCGCCACCCGCTGGGCGAAGTAGGAGGTGGCCTGGTGGTCGGGGTGGGCGTCGCGCGGTGAGGGCAGGTAGACGCGGGTGGGGTCGACCCGGGCGAAGACGGCGGTCAGGTCGCGCTCGAGCGCCTCCCCGGTGTAGGGCGCCCCCCGGCGCAGCGTGCCCGGATAGGCCACCGCCTCCAGGTGGGTGAAGGGCGAGCGGTAGGGGACGTAGAAGTTCTCGAGGAAGAGGGGGCGCAGGCCGCGGTCGGGGTAGCCCAGGAAGAAGAGGTTCGCCTGCGGCACCCCCAGCTCCGCCGCCGCGGCGCGCGCCTCCCGCATGCGCCGCTCGCCGAGGGCGCGCAGGTCCTCCGGGCGCACGCGCCGGCCGCGCCGGAGCACCAGCTCGTCCATCTCGAAGCCGTCGCCGCTCGTCATCCAGGCAACGTAGACCTCGGCGCCGGCGTCCAGCGCCTGGCGGATCAGCCCTCCGCAGCAGAGCACCTCGTCGTCGGGGTGGGGGGCCAGCACCAGCACCCGCTCGCCCGAACCGGGCGCGGCGGCCTGCGGCAGCCGCTCGACGTGCGCCCGGCCCCACCAGGCGTAGGCGTACTGCAACCACGACGGCGCGTTGACGACGGCCGCCAGTACGAGCGTGAGCAAGAACAGCCCGGCGAGGAGTCGGCGCTTCACGGTACCCGCATCGTACCGCTCCTCACGGCCGGGCGCTGTCGGAAAGCACCTCGAAGGTCTCGAGCTCGTTCGGACCGCGGAACGCCTCGCGGGGCAGCGAACCGGCGCGGGCGTGCCCCTTCTTGAAGGCGTCGCTTTCCACCCAGGCTTCGAAGGCCTCGCGGCTCTCCCAGAAGGTCTGCACCAGGTAGGGCTGGGTGGCGGGGTCGGCGGGCCGGAGCACCAGGTTGCGCACGAAGCCGGGGGCGGCGTCCACGGCGCGGGCGCGGTCTTGGAAGCGGGCCTCGAAGGCCGCGGCGTACTCGGGGTGAACCGGAATCCGGTTGATGGTGACGAACATGTTTCCCTCCCGCCCCCAGTCTACGGGCCGGGCCGACGCGGTGGCGGTGCGGCGTGGCCTTGGGTGCCGGCAAAGCGGCGGTGCGGTGCCGGTGCGACCGTCGAAAGCGCGGTCGGGGCGGCGCCGGCCGCCAACCGGGCAGGCCGTTTCCTGGCGTCCCGCCGGGCGGGGCCGGCTCCGGGGAACGGCCGCCGCGCCTGCGGACTTGCTAGAATACCCCCGATGCGTATCCGCCCGTTCGCGCTGCTGATCCTGCTCCTCGCCGCGGCCCTGGCCCAGGCGCCCGGTCCGCGGGTGCTGCTCCAGCTCGGCGAGTTCGAGGCCGCCTGGACCCGGGGACGCGAGGCGGACCGGTTGGACGACCTCGCCGCCGCCGCCGAGGCGGCCAACCTGATCGCCCAGTACCGGGCGGAGACCGACGCGGAGCGGCGGGCCTGGCTCGAGCGCGCGCAGGAAACCGCGCGCCGCGCCGTCCGGCTCTTCCCCGACGCCGCCGAGGGCTACTACCAGCTGGCCCACGCCCAGGCCGAGGTGATCCGTTTCGTGGGCGTGCTCGCCAAGCTCGGCCTCGCCAGCGAGATCAAGCGCAACCTCGAGCGCGCCCTCGAGCTCGACGCGGGGCACGCCCGCGCGGTCATGGGCCTGGCGCTGTGGCACCTGCAGCTGGCTAAGCGGGGCTTCGGCTGGCTCTACGGCGCCTCGCTGGGCGAGGTGGTGCCGCTCTTCGAGTGGGCGGTGACGCTCGAGCCCGCGAGCATCGAGATCCGCAAGAACTACGGCTTCGCGCTGATGCAGCTGGGCCGGCGCGAGGCCGCGCGCGCCCAGCTCGAGCGCGCCCTCGCGCTGCCGGTGCGCAGCGTCCCCGACCGGCTGCACCACGACCGCGCGGCCGAACTGCTGCAGCAGCTCCTGGCCGCGCCCTGACCCCACCCAAACGCAACCGCGTCCGAACGGGTGTAACGCCCGTGAAACGCCCCCCGGCCTAGCCTGGATCCGGGAGGTGAAAGGATGCGCAAGTTCGCCTGGCTCTTCGCGCTGGCGCTCTTCCTGGCCGCCTGCGGCGGCTCGGGAACCCCGCCCGGCGGGAACGCCTGCCCCGACCCCGCCGTCTTCGATAACGCGGCCTGCACCTTCGACGGCGCCGGGACCAAGTTCGGACCCTAGACCCCAAGCCCTCGATAAGACCGTGAGGTGATTCGTATGCTGCAAAAAACCAAGTACGTCTTCCTCGGCATCTTCATCGCGGCCCTGGGCCTGTGGGGCCTGGCCGTGACGATCCCCAACAGCTTCTCGAGCGGCGAGGTCGTGAGCGCCGCGAAGATGAACCAGAACTTCCAGGCCCTTAAGGACGCGGTGGACGCGCTGGAGGCCAAGCTGGCCGCGGTGCCGCCAGGCCAGCTTACCCTGCCCAGCCAGCAGGGGAAACTTGCCTACGCCTGGATATATTCTGATGGAACGGCGGACAGCGACTACCAGTTCAACTCCGCCGGCGGCGCGATCACGGGGACGAAGCTGGCCACGGGCCAGTACGAGGTGACGATCCCCAACATCGCGCTGAATCCTGGCGGGAACGTGCAGGTCACGGGCTATGGTAGCTTGCCCCTCTTCTGCAATGTGGGGAGCTGGGGTACCATCGGGTCGGACACGAAGGTGAAGGTGTACTGCTTCAACACCGGCGGCACCGCCGCCGATTCCAGCTTCTCCCTGCTCGCGGTTCGCTAGGCCAGGGTTCGCACGCCCGGCCCCTGGACCCAGGGGCCGGGCTCGCTTTCGGCGCGCTGTGAGGAGGAACAAGCGCGTTCCGGTTCTTTTCCGGTACCCTTTGACGGCCCCTCTGCACGAGGTCGCGTTGCGTTCGTGGCCCGCTACCTGGCCATCGTGCGCGTGGGAATGCGCCGGGGGTGCCGTTACTCTAGGCGGCCGCGAGTTAACGGCGCGCAGACCTCGATGGTCGCCCCGCTCTTCGCGCTCTAGGTCAAATGGCCGCGCGCCGCGCCTGCGGAAAGGGGCTCACACCCGACGAACCACGATCGCCGGCGCGGGCTCGGGCCAGCCTCCGGGCCCGCGCGCGATCACCTCGTCCAGGCTCCAGCGCGCCGCCCACAGCCGCTTGAGCGCCCACAGCGCCTCGAGCGGCCCTTCGGCCTCTTCTTCCCCGCCGCCCCCGGGCCGGCGCAGCACGAACCGCCCCGCGGGCGGCAGCGCCGCGGTGAAGGCCTCGGCGCGCTCGGCCACCAGGTAGGAGCCGCGCACCAGCACCCGGGCCGCCTCGGCCGCCCGGGCCAGCGCCTCCTCGTCCACCCGCACCCCCCACACCCCGGCGAAGAGGCGCTCGATCTGGAAGCGCAGGTTGTTCAGGCGGTAGAACTCCTCCTCCACCCACGCGGGCACCACCCAGACCGCCGCGCCCTCGAGCGCGTCCAGCCCGCCCTCCCACTCGGCCAGGGGGACGAGCGGCCGCAAGCGGAGGTCATCGTCACGAAACACCGCAGTGCTCCTTCATCCGCGCGTCCAGCGGCGGGCGGGCGCCGCGCCGCGCCACCACCCAACCCGAGACGACCACGGCGAATCGGGCCGCCTCCTCGGGGCCCTGCCCACGCGTCCAGCGGGCCAGGAAGGCGCCGGCGAAGGCGTCGCCCGCGCCGGTGGCGTCGGTGGCCTGGTCGGGGGTGGGCGGCAGGTAGGTGAAGCGGTCGCCCGCGCCCACGAGCGCCCCCTTGGCGTCGAGCTTGAGGGCGACGACCGCGCCGGGGTAGAGCGCGCTCAGCCGCCGGGCCATGGCCTCGGGCTCGCGCTCGCCGGTGAGGACGCGCCCTTCGTCGTAGTTGGGAAAGACGACGTCGAGCCCCAGCCCCGCGGTCATGCGCACGAAGGCGGCGGGGCCGGTCTCCTCGATGAGCTGGAAGGAGGCGGGGTCGAGCGAGAGCGTGCGCCCCGCACCCTTGGCGCGGCGGGCGGCGGCCAGGGCGGCGCGGCGCGGCGGGTCGGTGAAGAGCGACCAGCCGGTGAGGTGCAGGTGGCGCGCGGCCTCCAGCTCGGGCGGCAGGTCCGCGGGGGTGAGCAAGAAGTCGGCCCCCTGCCCCGAGACCATGGAGCGCTGGCCGGTGTGGTCCACCCAGACGGCCACCACCCCGGTGGGGCGGCTCGAGGTCTCGCTGAGGCGGTGTTCCACCCCTTCCTCGTCCAGGTTCTCACGGGCCAGCTCGCCGAAGCGGTCGCGCCCGATCTTGCCCACGAAGCCCGCGCGGGCGCCGCAGCGGCGCGCCCAGACGGCCACGTTGGCGGCGCTGCCGCCGGGTTGCAGCTCCACCTGACCGAAGGTGTCGCCGCCGGGGGCGAGGGGGGCGTCGGTGTGGATGAGCACGTCCCAGGCGAAGTCGCCCAGGGCCAGCACGTCGAGGGGTTCGCCCATGGCCCCAGCCTAGCAGCTAGGCGTCGGTCTCGGCCCAGAGGTAGTGGGCCGCCGCCGAACGCCAGGGGCGGAAGCGCTCGCCCAGCGCCTCGACCTCGGCGCGGGTGGCCAGCCCGTAGAGGCGCTCGGCCTGGCGCACCATCCCCAGGTCGCCGGTGGGCCAGACGTCCATCCGCCCCAGACTGAAGATCAGCACCATCTGCGCGGTCCAGGGGCCGACGCCGCGGAGCCTGACCAGCCGCGCGGCCGCCACGTCGTCGGGCAGGCCCTCCAGGCCCTCGAAGTAGCCTTCGCGTTGGGCCTCGGCCAGCCCCACCAGCGCCCGGCCCTTGGCGCGCGCCAGCCCCAGTTCCCGCAGCCCCTCCTCGCCCAGCGCCAGCAGCCGTTCGGGCTCGAGCCCCGTCGCCTGCTGCACCCTCCGGAACATCGTCCGCGCCACCGCATTCGAAAGCTGCTGCCCCACCACCGCCCGCACCAGCGAGGGAAAGACGGGGTGCAGCCCCCAGCGGTAGGGGCCGTGGCGCTCGATCAGCCGGGCCATCACCGGGTCCCGGGCCAGGTGGGCGAGCGCTTCGGGGTGGGCGGAGACTTCGGAGAGGTGCATAAGCGGTGCGTGGTTCGTGGTGCGTGGTTCGTGGTCGCAGGTGGAGGACGAAACCACGCACCACGTACCCGATACCACGTACTAGCTTTCGAACTTCACCCCCTCCACCGTCGTCACCTTGCCCTGGTAGAGGAAGCTCACCTGCCGCAGCGCCGCGGCCAGGTCGAAGGGCGTGAGCGCGCTGGTGCCGTCCTCGGGCAGGACGACCTCGAACCAGCGCAGCGCCGCCGAGCCGGCGGTGTGCAGCACGCAGATGTTGGCCACGGTGCCGACCACGACGACGTGGCGGATGCCCCAGAGCCGGAGCAGGTGCTCGAGCGGGGTGCCGTAGAAGGCGTCGTAGCGCAGCTTCTGGATGCGCGTCTCCCCGGGTAGGGGCGCGAGCTCATCGACGATCTCGGCCCCCCAGGTCCCGGCCACCGCGTGCCGCGGCCAGATCCGGAACTCGGGGTCGTCCTCCGCGTGCCAGTCCTGGGTGAAGACGACGCGCACCCCCGCGGCGCGCGCCTTTTCCAGCAGCGCCTTGATTCGGGGAATCGACTCCGCGGCGCCTTCCACGAAAAGCGCCCCGTCGGGGTGGGCGAAGTCGTTCTGCATGTCCACCACGACGAGCGCCGTCTCCGCAGCCGGCAGCCGCACCTCGGGTTCGCGGGGAATCTCGGGAACGTCCACGGTCATGGCACGTTCACCTCCTCACCCTAGATTCTGCCCGACCGGCCGAGCCCCTTCCAGGCCGCGGGCAGCAGCGCCGCGGCCAGCCCCGCCTTGAGCAGGTCGCCGAGCGCGAAGGGGTAGAAGCCCAGCGCCAGCAGGCCCGGCAGGCTCACCGGCTTGCCCGCGAGCAGCGTCCAGCCGGCGAGGCCCGCGAGGCCGAAGGCGTAGATCGCCGCGCTGGCCGTCAGCATGGCCAGGAAGGCCGCGATCGGCCGGCGGCCCGAGTCGAAGCGCTCGACCAGCGCCCCCGCGAGCCAGGCGGCGAAGGCGAAGCCCAGCAGGTAGCCGCCCGTCGGCCCCAAGAGCCAGGCCACCCCCGCGCCCCCGCCGGCGAAGACGGGCAGCCCGGCCGCGCCCGCGGCCAGGTAGAGCCCCAGGGCCTGCGCCCCCAGGCGGCTTCCCAGCGCCGCGCCCACGAGCAGCACGCCCAGCGTCTGCAGGGTGACGGGCACCGGGGTGAAGGGCAGGGGCAGGGCCACCTGCGCCAGCAGGGCCACGAAGCCCGCGCCGGCGAGGACCGCCAGGACTCTGCTGCGGGTGCCGCTCAGGTCGATCAACGAAGGAACCAGCGCCGTCGATGGGTTCATACGAAACCTCCTATCCATTCCACGTCGCCCGCGCTCACGCGGGTCCGCTTGCCCCGGGGCGTCTTGAGCACCAGGGAACCGTCCGTCTCCAGGTCCACGGCCGTGCCCTCCTTGGGGCCCGCCGGGGTGTGCACCCGCACCGTGCGCCCCAGGGTGACCGTGCGCGCCCGCCAGGCCGCGCGCACCGGTTCGGGGTCGGGCAGGGCCAGGTACAGGGGCTCGAGCGCCGCCAGAAAACGCGCCAGCACGTCGGCGCGCTCCGCCGGAGCGAACTCGGCAAGCCCGGCCGCGTCTTCGAGCCCTGGGGGCTCGAGGTTCAGCCCCACCCCCAGCACCAGGTAGCGCACCTCCTCGCCGCGCAGGTCGGCCTCGACGAGCACCCCCGCGAGCTTGCGCCCGTCGGGGGCGAGCAGGTCGTTGGGCCACTTGAGGCCGCCCACGCCGGCGGCCTCGGCCAGCGCCACCCCCGCGGCCAGCGAGACAAGCGGCAGCGCGACCAGGGGCAGCTCGGGCCGGAGGACGAGCGAGAAGTAGAGGCCGCCCGTGGGGCTCAGCCAGGTGCGGCCGCGCCGGCCGCGGCCGGCGGTCTGGCGCTCGGCGACGGCCAGCGCGCCCTCGCCGGCGCCCGCCTCGGCGAGGGCGCGGCCGGCGTCCTGGGTGGAGGTCGTCTCGGCCAGGTAGACGACCTCGTCCAAGAGCGGACCCGCGTAGCGCCGCAGCAACGGCCGCGGCGCCGGCGTCCCCGGCCGGAGGCGGTAGCCGCGCGGCCCCGACTCGATCGGGTACCCCGCCCGCTGCAACCGCTGCACGCGCTTGTGCACGGCCACACGGCTCACCCCCAGGCGGCGGGCCAGCGCCTCGCCGCTGGTGAAGGCCTCGTCGAGTTCGAGCAGCAACGCGTCGGGTCGCATCGTTAACCAGTATCGCATCCCCGGGTTAACCCCTCAACTCCCATGCCCCCTTAACCGCCAGCCGGTAGACTCGGGCTATGCGACGACTGCTCATCGCCCTCGGGGCGTTTTGGGGCCTCGGCCTGGCCGCGGGCCTGGTGCTGCCCTTCGACGGCCCCGGCGGCCGCGCCCTCGCGCTGGCCCTGGCCGACCGCGTGGGCGCCCCCTCTCCGACGATCGCCCAGCTGACCCTGCCCGATACCCCCTGGCCCCAGGGCTGGGGCTACGTCCTCGACGACCCCCACGGACCCGCGGGGGCGCGGCTGGCCTACGAGGCCAGCGCCGCCGACTGGGTGCTGGTGGGGCGCGTGACCGCGGACGGCTGGCTCGACGCCCACCTCTACGGCCCCGCGGGACCGGAGCGCGCGCGCTTCAGCGAGCCGCAGCTGCTCGCCGACTGGCTCGCGCTCAAGGTGGGGGCCGAGCGCCGGCCGCTGATCCTGGAACCGCAGCTCGACGGTCCGCTGAGCCGGCTGCTCGACGGCGACGTGGAAGGCGCGGCGCGCGCGCTCGCGGAGCTGACGCCGCGGGCGCGGGCCCGGCTCGAGGCCGAGATCGCCGCGGTCAAGGGCCTGTTCGCCCACGGACCCGACCTGGCCGCGCTGGGGCTGCCCCCGGGCGTGGTGGACTACTGGGCCCACCACAAGGACCCCGAGGCCATGGCGGACGCCGGAATGGGGCCCGTCTGGAAGGCCTTCTTCCCCATCACCCGCGACGACCGCCCCGCCGCCCGCGAGCGCGCCCTGGCGCTTCTCGGCTCCGACCGCGCCCTCGACCTGGCGGGGGCGTTGCTGCTGCTGCGGGCGCTCGACGACCCGGCCTGGGTCCAGGCGGCGCGGCGGCTCACCGCCGCGGCCCCGGAGCTGACCCTGGGCTGGGAGGAGCTCAGCTTCGCCGCCTTCGACGCCGGCGACGCCGACGAGGCCGCCTACGCCCTCGAACGCGCCCTGGCCCTCGACCCCGAAAACGACCTCTACTGGACCAACCTGGGCTGGGCGCGTTACCTGCAAGGCGACCTGCCCGGCGCCATCGCCGCCTCGCTGCGGGCCATGCGGCTCGCGCCCAACCCCACGGCCGCCTACAACCTGGGCCTCTTCTACGCGCTCGCGCGCGACCACGAGCGCGCCTTCGACCGCTACCTGGAGGCGCTGCGAATCGACGACGAGGGCGTCACCCCGATGGCGCTCGAGGACCTGGCCAAGACCCACCGCACCGACCTGCTCTACTGGCAGGGCTTCCTGCTCGAGCGCACCGGCCGCGCGGACGAGGCCCGGCAGGCCTACACCGGCTTCCTGGCCGAGCACCCCGACCACCCGCTGGCCCCGCTGGCGCGCGAGGCGCTGGCGGCGCTGGAGCGCGTCCGGACCCGGCTCGAGCTGCTGGGCTTCCGCCTGGGGCCGCTGGACGTCGGCTTCGAGATCGGCACCGGCGAGGCGGTGCGCCCGCTCTTGCGCGCCGAAACCGACGGCTACCTGCCGAGCGCCCCCGTGGAGGTCGAGGTGCGCTCGGACGCAGGCGTGGTCGCCCACGGCCGCGACGAGGTGACCCTGCCCCCGCTCACCTCCGACTGGACCCGCGAGCTCGCCCCGCTGACGGTGTCCGAGCCGGGCCGCTACCGCGTCACCGTCCGCTACGCCGGCCAGCGCGTCGAGGCGGAGCTGCGCGTCCGCCCCGGCCACCTGGCGCGGCGGCTTCTGGGGCAGGAGGTCGTCCCCCTGGGGCTCGGGGGCACGCCGCTGCTCGCCCCCGAGGAGCTGGCCGCCCCGGACGGCACGGACCGTCTGGTCGCCGCCGTGCTCGAGGCCGTGCGCGCGGCCGCGCCGAACGCCGAACGCGTCGAGCGTTTCGCGAAGCCGCTGCCCGCCGGCCCCTTCCAGGGCAAGAGCGTGGCCCAGCTGATGGCCACCGCCGACGCCGGGCTGGTGCGGCGCTTCCTGACCGCGGCGCTCGAACAGCCGCAGCTGCTGCTGGAGCAGGACGCGGTCAACGCCTTCGCCGCCTGGCTGGCCGAGCTGCGCTGAGCCCGGGGCGAAAAAATGTTCATATCCACCCCACGGGGTGGATATTTTTTGGGAAACTACGCAAGGGGGTCCATGAACGAAACGGTTTCCCGAGAATTCGAAGACGAAATCAGCCTGTCGGATCTGTTCGAACTTCTTCGCAAATACGCGCTCCTCGTCCTGCTCGCCGCCGTCTTCGCCACCGCCCTGGCCTTCGTCGTCAGCGCCCGCGAGCCCAAGGTCTACCGCGCCACCGCCAAGGTGATCGTCAGCTTCGAGAGCACCGCCCGGGCGGCCTCCGAGGTGGTGATCGAGCCGCCGCCGCTCGACCTGAGCACCTACCAGGAGGTCGCCCGTTCGCCCGAGGTGCTGGAGCAGGCGCTGGGCCGCCCGCTCGACCCCGAGACGCTCGCACGGGTGACCCAGCGCTACCGCATCGACACCATGGAGGGCCGGCGCTCGGGGGTGCTGCTGCTGCGGGTCGAGGCCGAGGCGCCCGACCGCGCCGCCGCGGCCGCCAACCGCTGGGCCGAGGCCCTGCTGGCCTGGGAGCAGGAACGCGCCCTGGGCACGATCCAGCGCCAGAAGAAAGCGCTCAGCGCCCAGCTCGCCGCGCTGGAGGGCGAGCTCGCCAACCTGGACCCGAAGAGCGAACGCTACCTCTCGCTCGCCCTGCTCAAGGCGCAGATCCAGCAAAAGTACGACCAGCTCGAGGTGCTCGAGGCGGGGACCCAGCCGCGCCTGCACCTGCTCGAGCCGGCGCGGCCGCCCGCCGAGAGCGTCCGCCCGCGGCCGCTGCTCAACGCCGCGCTCGCGGGAACGCTGACCGCCTTCCTGGCCGTCTTCCTGGCCTTCTTCAAGGAGGCCGTCTCCCCCTACCTGCGCGACCCCGAGGAGGCCGCCCGCCTGAGCGGCCTGCCGGTCCTCGCCGAGTTCCCGCGGATGCCGCCGCGGCCGGGGGTGGAGCTCCCCCACGAGACCGCGCTCTTCCTCAAGACCGGGCTCAAGCCCTCGCTGCTGGCCGACGATCCCTCCATCGTCCTGGTGACCAGCACCGTGGAGGGCGAGGGCAAGACCTCGGTGGCCCTGGCGCTGGCGCACGCGCTGGCCCAGGAGGGCAAGCCCACCCTGCTCGTGGACGCGGACCTGCGCGTGCCCGCGCTCCAGGAGCGGCTGCGCCTGCCCCAGGGGCCGGGGCTGCTGCAGGCGCTCTCCACCCTGGAGGACACCGCCCGCCAGATCGCCCCCAACCTCTACGCGATCACCTGCTCCGCGCCGCCCCACGACCCCGCCGAGATCCTGGGGCAGCACTTCAAGGGCTGGATCCGCTTCCACTCCGAGCGCCGCGCCTACCGCTACATCGTCATCGACAGCGCGCCGCTGCTCCCCGTCGTCGACACCCTGGCGCTCGCCCCCCACGCCACCGCGCTGCTGCTCGTCGCCTCCGAGGGCAAGACCTCCAAGAAGAACCTGACCACCGCCGTAGGGATCCTCCAGAACATCGGGGTGCGGCCCACCGGGCTGGTCATGAACCGCGTCCGCAACCCCAGCACCGTCTTCGTCGGGGGCTACGGTTACGGCTACGGAAACGGGAAGCGGAAGCGGCGCGTCCGCGCTTGACCGCGCCCTTTCGCTGGGCTAAACTTGCCTGTGGACCGCAGCCTGGCGGTGTAGCTCAGCTGGTTAGAGCACACGACTCATAATCGTGGAGTCGGCGGTTCAAGTCCGCCCACCGCCACCAGAACCGGGGCCGCCCAGCGCGGCCCCATGCGCTTGGCTAGGGCTCGAGCCGCACGCCCCCGGCGCCGCCCACCACCTCGTAGTGCACCACCTCGGGCTCGAACTCGAGCAGGAAGTCCTGGTCCTCGGGGTAGTACTTGGCCCGCTCGATCGGTTCGCCGGCGAAGGCGCGGATGGCCTCCAGGTCGGTCCAGTAGGTGAGGGTGACGAAGTGCACCGCGTCGTCGGCGGGGCGCTCGAGGACGAACACCCCCAGGTTCCCCGGGGTTCCGCGGTAGTCGGGCACCGCCCGCTCGTTCAGGAAGTCGCGGTAGGCCGCGGCCTTTTCGTGCGGAACCCGTCCGTGCCACATTCGTACGATCATGCTTCCTCCTTTCGGCCCGCGCGCCGCCCCAGGGCGAACGCCGCGAGCGCCAGCGCCCCCAGCACCGCCGCGGTCCCGAAGGCGGCGCTGAAGGCCTCGGGCGGGTAGGCGCCGTCCGTGCGCGGAAAGCGCTGGATCACCGCGCCCATCCCCCACTGCACCAGGAAGGTGCCGCCGATGCCGAAGAGGTTGACCGCGGTCGTGGCCCGCCCGGTCAGCTCGATGGGAAAGACGAGCCGCGCGTAGGCCAGCAGGATCACCCCCACCGTCCCGGTGTAGCCGAGCGCGAAGAGCAGCACTCCCAGCGCCGCCGGTCCCAGGCCTCCCGCCCCCCAGGCGAGCACCCCCACGAGGGTCACGAAGCCCGCCCCCAGCGCCAGGATCGTCGGCGGCACGCCCACGCGGTCGGCGATCCAGCCGGTGCTGAGAAAGCCCACGAGGGCGCCGAAGCTGAGCACGAAGAGCAGGTTGCCCACGGTGATGGGGTCAAAGCCGTGCACCTGGTAGAGGTAGGGCCCGGCCCAGAGCGTCTGGATGCCCAGGAAGGCGCCCACCACGAAGAGGTTCATCCCCGCCATGCTCCAGAAGACGGGGCTCGAGAGCACCGCCAGCAGGCCGCCCGCGCGCGGTCCGGGCTCGAGGCGGTCGCCCTGCGGGGTGTTGCGCACACCCAGGGCGATGGCCAGCGCCACCGCGAAGATGACCCAGCCGCCCCATAAGAAGACGTTGCGCCACCCCAGCACCTCGGCCAGCCACGCCAGCGGCGTGCCCGAGGCCAGCGCCCCGGCGCTCCCGAACCCCACCAGCCAGCCCGCCACGGTGGCGAAGCGCCCGGCGGGGAACCAGCGGCTGAAGGCCTTGTAGGCCCCCATGAGGATGCCGGCCATCCCCACCCCCAGCAGCAGCCGGCCCAGCATCAACCCCGTCACCGTGTGCGAGGCCGCGAAGACCCAGCTCCCCGCCGCCCCCACGAGCATCAGCCCCGGCGTGACCCAGCGCGGACCCCAGCGGTCCAGCGCCCCGCCGAGCGGCAGCTGCACCGCGGCGAAGGCCAGGTAGAAGAGGCTGGTCATCAGCCCCAGCGTGGCCGCGTCGAGGCCCAGCTCGCGGGTCAGGTCGGGGGCGATGACGGCGTTGGCGGAACGGAAGAAGTAGGAGAGGAAGTAGGCGAGGGTAAACAACACGAAGACGCGCAGACTACCGGGCATGCGCGCATTCTAACGCCCCAGCCGAGACGGCGAAGCGCGCTTTGCAGTGCGCGACGCGAGAAAGCCTGCGGCAAGGGCCCGTGGAAATCCGCTTGCGGCCTGCGGCTCGTGGCCTGTGGGAATCGGCGCGTAGCTCGTGACCTGCATTTTTTTGTTTTTATCCAGGCGATCAGGGCTTCGGTCGGGTTGCCGCGCAATAAGAAGCCCCCTGGGGGAAGGACGGGGTGGGGGGGGTGGTTGGCGTTGATGAAGCCAAGCGTTCACCTTCTGCGTCGCAACAAACCTACGCCCTCCCCCCACTCCCCACCCCCCGCCTTCCGAACGGCGAACCCCCCTCCGGTTGCTTCGCAACCACCTCCCCCAAGGGGGAGGCAGGAAAGGAGGTACCTGATGCGCGGTGCGCGGCGAAAAAGAAGCCTGCAGCCCGTGGCTTGCGGCCCGTGGTGCTCCTTGTTTTGTTGCGACAAAAGCTTTTGCTCCGGTCGCAGCGCAGTCAGGCACCCTCCCCTGGGGGAGGGCCGGGGTGGGGGTTGTAGGCGCCGATGAAACCGAGCGTTTTACCTTCCGCTCCATAAGAAACCTACCTCCCACACCCCACCTCCTGAACAGCGGCCTGTGGCTGCCTCTCCCGAGGGAGGAAGAGAATGCGGTGCGTGGAACATAGTGCGTAGTGCGTGGTGCGCGGCATGTGATAAAAGAAGCCCGTGGCCTGTAGCCTGCGGTGTTTTGATTGCGCGGCGATAAAAAATCCTTTGGTCCGTTCGCGGCGTGACAAGAAGCCCTCCCCTGGGGGAGGGCCGGGGTGGGGGTTGTAGGCGTTGCTTTAGCCGAAGGTTCAGCTTCCACATCGTGCAAAACCTGCCCCCCACTGTTCCGTCCGAGGTAACGTTGTTGTTCAGGAAAGTTGATTGTATCCCCGGCCAAGGGAGCGTAGCGACCGCGAGCCGGGGCATGCCCTGAACTTGATTCAGGGCCCATGCCGCGTCAATAATCCACGGTGAGTCTGCGACGTCGTCGTCCGACCGGACTTGTAAACGAACGGCCCGAGTTACTGCAACCAAATTTTGGCTTCGTACCCAGCATGGACCCCGGATCTCGGCGGCAAGATGCCGCCTCGTCCGGGGATACGGAATTGGGGGAACAACCCCCTTCCGGCCTGTGGCTGCCTCTCCCGAAGGGAAAGCAGGGCGACGCGCGTGGTGCGCAGTGCGTGGTACGTGGTTCGTGGTGAAAAAGAAGCCTGTGGCCGGTGGCCTGTAGCTTGTGGTTTGATTTTATCGCGCGGCAAGGCCCTCAGCCAGGTTACGGCGCACTAAGAAGCCCTCCCCCTGGGGAGGGTCGGGGAGGGGGTTGTCGGGGATGCACGGCCCGGGCGGACCGTTGGGTACACCGAACCGGCCACCCTAGGGCTTCCAGCCGTAGGGGGCGGGCTCGATGCGGCCGTCCGGGTGCACCGTCAGGCGCAGGAACTTGGAGAGCGTGACCGTGGCCGGGTAGGGCTTGGCGTGCTTCCTGGCGTCCGCCAGGGCCAGGTCCAGGTTGTTGTGCAGGTCGAGGAGGACGAGGTCCATCTTCCAGCCCTGCAGCCCCGCCGGCAGCTCGGGGCGCGAGAAGCAGCCGGGGTGCACCTCGGCGCAGAGCGGCAGGAGCCGCAGGCCCTTCTCGGTGCGCACCAGCTCGAAAGCGCCCAGCTTGACGCGCAGGCCGATCTTCAGCGAGCGCCGCCAGCTCGCGAGCGCCGCCTCCCAGTAGGCCCGCGCCTCCTTGGTGCGCGGGGCCACGGTGTACCGCCAGGCGCCGGGGGTGCTGGCCGAGCGCGAGACCGTCTGGGTGAGGCGGAAGAAGTCGTGCGTGGTCACCGGCTCCGCCCCGGCCCAGCCCGCCCAGACCAGCAAGGCTCCCAAGACGAGCGCGGGGGTGCGCATGCCTTGATTGTACCCGTTCCGGTTCCCCCGGCGCCCGGATTCTAACCGATCTCGACCCGCGACTCGTCCCCCAGCACCAGCCGGTGGGCGCGCGGCAGGCCCTGGCGCGAGGTCACGCGCGCCCCCACGCCGATCACGCACTCCTGCAGGCGCGTGGGCACGTTCTCGATCACCGCGCGATCGGCGACGATGGAGTACTCCACCTCGGAGCCGCGCACCTCCGCCCCCGGCCCCACCGCCGTGAACGGCCCCACGAAGGCGTCCTCCACCCGGCTGCCGGCGGCGATCAGGGCGGGGCCCATGACCGTGGAGCGCAGCACCGTCGCCCCTTCTTCGATGACCACGCGGCCGATGAGGCGGCTCTCCTCAACCCGGCCTTCGTTTTTCGGTTCAATGCCCGCGAGCAGCAGGCGGTTGGCGTCCAGCAGGTCCTCGGCGCGGCCGGTGTCCTTCCACCAGCCCTCGATGGGCAACCCCTGGACCTCGTGGCCGCCGTCGATGAGGCGCTGGATGGCGTCGGTGATCTCGTACTCGCCGCGGGCGGAGGGCTCGAGCCCCTCGATCAGGCCGTGGATGCGGGCGTCGAAGACGTAGACGCCGGCCACCGCCAGGTCCGAGGGCGGGCGCTCGGGCTTCTCGACGAGGCGCAGGATGCGCCGCCCCGCCACCTCGGCGACGCCGAACTGGCGCGGGTCCTCTACCCGCGCCAGCGCCACCACCGCCGCAGGGCCGCCCTGGGCGTGGGCGCGCACGAAGGGGGCGATGCCGCGCTCGAAGAGGTTGTCCCCCAGGTAGAGGACGAAGGGGTCGTCCTCCAGCCACTCCCGGGCGACGCTGACCGCGTGGGCCAGCCCCTGGGGCCGCTCCTGGAGGATGTAGGCGACCTCGACCCCGGTCATGCCGTTCAGCGCGGCCCGCACGTCGTCGTGGGTGTCGGGGGAGACGACGACGCCGATCTCGTGCACCCCTGCGCCCTTCAGGTTCTCGAGGGCGTAGTGGATGATGGGCCGGCCCGCCACCCGGATCACCGGCTTGGGGCGGGTGTGGGTGAGGGGGCGCAGCCGCGTGCCCCGGCCTGCGGCGAGGATGAGGCCTTTCATGAGGCCAAGATACAACGGCAGCGGGTTAGAAATCGTTTTCCTTGAACCACTCCACGGTGCGCCGGATGCCCTGGTCGAAGGGGGTCGCCGGCTCCCAGCCCAAAGCGCGCAGGCGCGCGGGCTCGAGCACGCTGCGCTCCAGGTCGCCGGGGCGCACCTCCGCCCACTCGACCTCGGGCTCGGCCTCCAGCGCCCGGGCCACGGCGCTCAGCACCTCGCGGGTGGAACGCCCCGCGCCCGCGGCCACGTTGTAGACCCCCTCCAGGCCCTGCTCGAGCGCCAGCAGGTTCGCCGCCACCACGTCCCCGACGTAGACGTAGTCGCGCACGCCGCCGTCGTCGCCCTTCTCCCTGCGCGCGTAGACCCGCACGGGCTCCCCGGCGAGCAGGCGCCGGGCGAAGATGGCCACCACGCCGGCCTCGCCGTGGGGGTCCTGGCGCGGTCCGTAGACGTTGCCGTAGCGCAGTGCGGCGTAGCGCAGGCCGAACTGGGCGCGGTAGACCTCCAGGTAGTGCTCGAACGCCGCCTTGGCGGCCGCGTAGGGGCTGGCGGGGCGGGCGGGCCACGACTCGTCCGCGCGCTTTCCCTCGGGCACCTCGCCGTAGATGGCGCCGCCGGTGGAAGCGAAGACGACGTGCCGCACGCCGACCCGGCGGGCGGCCTCGAGCACGTTCAGGCCGCCCAGCACGTTCACGCTCGCGTCGAACAAAGGGTCCTTCACCGAGGCGGCCACCGAGATCTGCGCCGCCTGGTGGCTGACGTGGGTGGGGGCGAAGTCCGCGAAGGCCGCCTGCACCCCCGGCAGGTCGCGCACGTCCACCTCGTAGACCCGCACCCCCTCCGGCAGGTTCTCCCGCCTACCCGAGGAGAAGTCGTCCAGCACCGCCACCTCCGCGCCCTTTTCCCGCAGGGCGTCCACGATGTGGCTGCCGATGAAGCCCGCACCGCCGGTGACCATGACTTTCATATCGGAAAGGCTACCAGTCGGCATCAGTATGCGCCCCTGCTAAACAAAACGACCCAAACGGTTCTGGCAAGGATATAGAGGTCCAGCCAAACCGACCAGTTACGTACGTAGTAGGCGTCGATTTCCAGGCGCTGAGGAAAGGGGATTTCGCTGCGCCCACTCACCTGCCAGAGCCCGGTGATGCCTGGTAAAACCTTGAGGATGATTCGCTCCGATCCGTTCATTTTGGGCAGTTCACGGGGGAGATAGGCCCGCGGGCCCACGAGGCTCATTTCGCCCCTCAGGACATTCCAAAGCTGCGGCAGCTCGTCCAGGCTCAGCTTGCGCAGAATCCTGCCTATGCGCGTGACTCTTGGATCATCACGAAGCTTGTGGTATATCTCGTACTCCTCTTTGAGGTGGGGGTTTTCTTCAAGAAGCCTGGCCAAGCGAGTCTCGCCATCACCGTACATTGATCGGAACTTCACGGCTTTGAAAACCCGGCCGTCTTTCCCTAGGCGGTCCTGAAAGTAAAATACGGGCCCCCGGGAATCGAGCTTGATCAGGATCGCGATAAGTACAATCAGGGGGAGAACAAGAAGGCCGCCAACCAATGTTAAGACAAGATCAACCATGCGCTTGGTAAGCCTTGGGCCAGTAAGCAAAAGCCGCTGTCGGATCTCCAGGCCCAGCACGCCCCCCAAATCTTGCGCCGAAACCCACAGGCTTGAAAAGCCAAAAAGATCTGGAATAAGAACCAGATGGGGGAAGACGCCCGCATAGCCTTCGAGGATGTTTAGCAGCTTCTTTCGCTCGACACCGGGCATGGCCACGATGGCGTGACGCACCTTGAGCTCCCGAGCAAGAAGCGGGGCCAAGTCCACGCCACCAAGCACTGGAACGTCGTCGATGGCCGAACGCTTACCGGGATCATCGTCCAAAGCCGCGATTGGCTTGAGCCCCAAACCAGGGTTGCGGTTCAGAGCCCTGACGACCATTTTTCCCGTATCGCCAGCCCCTAGCACCACAACGGGCTTTCCCCACCATGAACGCCGAGCAAACAGATTACGAACGAGGGCGCGGCTGAGCGGCACGAACAAAATCGTTAACGCCCAAGCGCCCAAGAAGACGGCGCGGGAGTAAGCCTCGCCCTCTTTGAACAAAAACGTGCCTACACCAAGCACCAAATACACCAACGTACTCGCCAGCGTCAGGCGCCTAAGCTCTTCCGCGGGCGCCTGCCCTATGCCGGGGTACAATCCCACGATCGTATAAACCATGACGAAGAGCCACACTACCGGCCATAGTGGAAGATAAAGCGCGATATCCAGGCCACCAAGGCTGCCCCGCGCGAGAACCGCAGCGGCTATGGACAACGCGATGGCCAACACATCCGCCGTCATGTATACGGCGGTAACGGCGCCTGGTGTCACCGCGGCTCGCTTTGCCAGCCTCAGATAGTTAATTCCCTCGAGTTCCTGCGCTAACCGTTTCATTTGACCCCGGCGGACGTAACGTGCCTTTGTCCATTCTAGACCGAGCGGCCAGTAGGACCGCGACGAAAACGAGCGACAGCACGTAGAGCGTAAAGAGATCCAGATCCCATACATCGGTTAATCCGTTCACGAATACGGCGATCATTGACCAGCCCAGGTATGAACGCGCCTCCCGAGACGTGACCCGCTGGATCCGAGCCCAAATTGCCATCATCCACGTCACCCATACCGCCATTCCCACGAGGCCGTAGCGAAACAATATGGAAAGGTACTGGCTGTGGGATCCAAGCGGGTAGCCAATGCCCGCAACGTCCAGCTCGGCGCCCCATCCGAAAACAGGTCTCTCGAGAAAGTGGAGCCACGTTTGCGCATAGATCAGATAGCGGGTAACGACCGACCCCTCGCCCCGTGCGTACAACAAGCCGCCTGCGTACTCCGGACCGGTCAGGGCCACTACGGTTATGAGGGTTCCGAGCGCCACGGTAAGCACCAGGCGTAACCTTGGCCAACGTACGAGACCGAACCATACGGCACCTAACGACAATCCCAGCATGGACATGCGGCCCGTCGTGAGCAAAAGCGCTACCGCACCGCCAATAAAAGCCGCTAAAGCCATTCTTTGCCACATCCTGCCGAAACCAAGTTTGCCCGAACGGGCTACCCAGAGTAATAGCGGCAGGGCTGCGGCTAGCGCCATCGAATAAGTCGTAGCAAATAGGTTCATGGCGGTGTGGCGCAGGTAGGGGACGCCCATGAACCAATCGACACGCCCTGCAGAAGGAGAAAAGACAGCCTGCCCCAAGGCGGTGGCCTGTATCCAGGGTGGTACGAAACCGATGAACGGTGTGTCGAACCGCAATATCCTACCGTCCAGCGACCAAATAAGCTGGGTTACCGTTGAAACGAGTACCGATGCGAGTACTACGACGATCAAACTCTTGAGAACAACGGCCATCAGGCGGCGAGGGTTTGGGTAGCCGGAAGCGTATAGGAACAACAGCAGCATGGTGAGGTAGCCCCAGAACGATTTTGCAAACGTGACGTAACGATAGTTTTCTTGTATGGAGCCTACCGCTATGATTTGCACCATCAAAAAAACTAGCAGAGCCTTTGCCTCGAGAGAAAATCGGACCTTGCCCCCTCGTGCAAAGTGCAAGAGAAGCACCAACACGATCAGAGGAAACCAAACGAACTGAATCCATCCGAGCAACCACCAAAGCGGGGCAAGGAGCCCAGCCAGCCATAGCAGCGAAGAAACGTGCGTTCGCACGCTCAGCCTCCCCGCCTACGCGAACGCAGATCACGAAGGAAAATAGGAAGCATCAGCCACGGCTCGACTAGATACCTTCGCGCAAGACGCCTTGGCTCGGTCAACAGCCTGAAGGCC
This sequence comes from Oceanithermus profundus DSM 14977, assembly GCF_000183745.1. Lineage (NCBI taxonomy): Bacteria > Thermotogati > Deinococcota > Deinococci > Thermales > Thermaceae > Oceanithermus > Oceanithermus profundus. The sequence continues at coordinate 2,199,642 of NC_014761.1, forward strand.
CATTCAAGCCCCATGCCCGATAGCCATCGGGGCGGGGTGGGTTTTTCACCGGCAAAGTAGTCGAATGCTGCTCCACAATTCATGATCACGTGCGCCTGGAGTCTACCGAGGTTGTCAACGATCCATTCCTCTTGGCGAGGCATGCCCATACCTACGAACAGCAGGTCGGGCCCGAACGCTCGAATATCTGCGATCACATCGGAGTCGTTGTCGAAGTAACCGTCATGGGTTCGAATGATCAAATCCGGAAAGCGCCCTCTGAACCCGTCAGCTGCACGCTCCGCCACACCGGGCTTTCCACCTAAGTAGTAAACCCGCCAACCTTTTGTTGCCGCAAGCGACAGGAGCGGGGGCACGAAATCGATGTACGCGAGACGGTGTTCTAGCTTCAAGGGTAAACCGCGCAGTCGCCCCCAGTACACGATCGGCATGCCGTCGATATGGACCAGTCCAGCACGGGCATAGAACTCGCGCATACGGGGACGCTTGTGATAAAGGTAGATGCTGTGCAGATTGTGGTTGGCTACGATGGCTTTTTCCGACCGCCGGATGACTTCGGAGACGTAATCAAAGAGTTCGTCCTGGGTGATGGCATCCACGTACACCCCTAGGAGATCGATCTTGCGTCGACTCGTGTCCACCTCAACCCCCAGGCGCTTCATTGTAGCTGATGCCCCCGGGTATCCCCTCGACAACGCGCACACCCACCCGCTCGAACACGGTCATTATCTCCTTCATTCTCGCAGGGGAAGTACCTGGAACGGCTTGTAAAACGTCCGGTTTGAACGCCAGCGCCTCAATACGATCCCCATACATCAGCCGGGCATGAACGAGGGCCGAGCTGCCAAAGGAAACGAGGTGCGAAACGGGCTGCGAACGTAACCATAGTTCTACCGGGCATGGGCTTTCTACGATTTCAAAACCCAGGCTACGAGCAAGTTTCCAGCCCCAGGGTGCTTCGTGGTGGTGTGGCTTGTACAGCCTGCGCCCCGCAAAGTGCTCGCGGGCGAACAGCAGGAGTGAACCCAGCTCGTGTTCGGCCCGCTCGTTCGGCAAGAAGCGGTCGAGGTCTTGGCCCAGGACCAGTACGCCCGGCTCAACCGGGGAAAGCTCCGCAGTGCGAGACAGGGCGACGGCGCGGTCACGAAAGGGAGCCGGCAGCAGCTGCGGCGCATAAGTGTAGATCCTCTCAGCAAAGCGAGAGCCTGTCAGGTCTGAGCCAACAGCGATGAATGGAGCACCAACCAGCCGCGTCAGCACCCACTTTCCGGCTTGGTAAATGACGCGCTTCGTAGTCCAACGCGTGGGTACGAGGTTGGCCAGCCCTTCGGGATAGACGTGCAGCTGGAATCCTGGATAACGCCGCAGATGTGCATAAGAAGCGTTACTCAATGGATGCTCGAGGTTCGCTACTAGAAGCGTGGGTTCACGCTTGTAGCGGCCCTTTAAGAGGCTGCGGACTACGCGGTGCGCGTCCTGGAAGCGCTTTAGAAGATCTCGTGCGGCCAGTGGGGGTTCGAGATGCACAAGCTCGTCCCATATGCCGACATTAAGTCCGCACTCGGCGCTCATGACATCAGTGAGGAGGACTTTTTCATGGTCCGCGTAGTTGGGGCGGGCAGCTAGCTCGTGTACTACGAAAAGCTGGAAGGGGGTTTGCGCGACGAAGAGTGCGAGCGACTTGGCGCGACTCAAAAGGCGCTCCCTGTGTCGTTGACGGCACGGTTACTCACTCGATCAAGTCCCACCCGAGCGGGGTTCCGGCTTCAATGTCCACCTTGGCCCTTCGGCCCAGGATCTCCTCGTAGTGGCGGGGGTGCAGGCCATGAGCAGGTCGAATACTACGAACGTTTTCGGGGGTTAGCGGCTCACCCGCCCGTACATCTTTCACGACGAACAACGAGCGACGGAACACCCGGCTGGCCCGTTCTTTTGGGGTGGGTCCGTAGCGAACACCCCCCAGGGCCCTTTCCGCAATACGTACGGCCTGGACCAATTCCTTGAATTCTTGGGGCTCGAGCGAGAACGCGCTGTCCGGGCCGGGCACGGAGCGCGACAGGGTAAGGTGCTTTTCGATCAGTGCGGCGCCCATGGCCACGGCGGCCACAGGAACCGCGATGCCCAGGGTGTGGTCCGACAGGCCCACAGGGACACCGAACATCTCGGCCATATGCGGAATGGTGCGCAGGTCCATCTCGTCAGGCGGTGCCGGATAGGCGCTGTTGGTGCGCAGAAGTGCGATCTGTTCCGCCCCGGCCTCGCGGGCCGCAGAAACCGCTTCTTCGATCTCCGAGACCGTGGCCATCCCCGTGGAAAGAATGAGCGGCTTGCCGGTACGGGCAACCCTGCGGATGAGCGGCAGATCGATGAGCTCGAACGAGGCGATCTTGTAGGCAGGAACTTCCAACTCCTCTAGAAAGTCCACCGCGGTGAAATCGAATGGGGTCGAGAAAAAGTGCAAACCCAAACGCTCTGCCTCTTCCTTGAGCCTTGGTTGCCACTCCCAGGGCATGTAAGCTTCTTTATACAAATCCCACAACACCTTGCCGTCCCACAAGGTCCCCCCAGCGATCCGGAACGGGCCGCGGTCGGATTTGAGCGTGATGGTGTCGGGCGTGTAGGTCTGAACCTTGACGGCGTCGGCCCCCGCATCTCTGGCGGCGTGCACGAGCTCGATTGCGGCGTCGAAATCGCGGTTGTGGTTTGCTGAAAGTTCAGCAATAACATAGGTGCGCTGTGCAACTATCTCCAAGTCAAGCTTACTCACACCAAGCACCCCACTTGTCTCTATCGGCGCAACTCGGGAAATAAGACAACAGCCTCACCCTCAAGAACGTGCTTTTTATCTTGGTTTACACATAGCGTCTCAAGAGTAACGATTGGCTTGTCATCTCTTATTGCAGTCACTCTAACGATAGCAGTAACACTATCTCCAATGTACACAGGGGACAAGAACTTCATGTTTTGACTGAGGTAGATACTGCCCGGTCCTGGTAGTTCCATACCAATAACCGCGGAAATTAGTGAAGCCGTCCATAAACCGTGCGCTATCCTCGAGCCGAATATGGTATCCTTTGCATAGGACTCGTCTAAGTGAACAGGGTTTAGATCTCCTGATATTCTGGCAAATGTCGCCACTACTTCCTCAGTAGCGACAGCTGTGCGAGAAGCAACGTCCCCAATCTTTAGCATGTTTACAGCATACCCCGCTTCCGCAACTTTTCTTGGATTTCGCGTTCTATTTCTCGCCACTCTTGCTCCAATATCGCGAGCCTCACTACATCGATATAATTATCGCCTTTGCGTATGTGCTCACGAAATACGCCTTCAATCTTGAACCCATATTTTATGTGCATGTTAATAACCGGCTGGTTGGTAGACAAAACTTCGCAGCTCAGTTTATGTAAATTAAGCTCCTCGAAAGCGTGCTTCAGAATGTAGTACTCGACGAATCCCCCAACACCTTTCCCTCTTACACCTGGATCAGCTAAATAAAATGCCCATTCTGCATGGCGGTGAGCCTCAGAAATTCCATACATGCTTGCGAGGCCAACTGGTACCTCAGAAAACAGGATTATCCACATTCGCCTAGATGGGTCACTTATTGCCCGCTGAAACCAAGCATCGTGCTCTTGCTTGGAAATATAGTGGTCAGAATACATATATTTTGAAACCTCTGGTTGGTTTCGCCACGCCCTAAGCAACTCGCTATCTTGTTGTTGTACCGGCCTTAAGCGAACCGTCATACGCTCCTCCACTTGTCCATAGCATCGATTACACGAAAGGCTCCTAGCCCGTCTACATATTTCCTCATTCGCAATGACATTGCTCTTCGTTGGTCTGTAGACTTCATAAGCGAAATTACACGATTCGACAGTTCATTGTAGGACAGGCCTCCGGCATATTCAAGAACCTCAAATATACTTTGTTGCTTGTATATTCTAGCAGCTTGCACTTGATTTTCTGCTATTGGCAAGATCACGCTTGGCAACCCCATGAACATCAATTCGAATGTAGTTGTACCCGATGCAGAAATACCAATGTCAGCCCACGATATCAGTTTTGGAAAGTCAGTGGTATTGCGAATAACTTGAGCGCGCAACTTTTCGACAATATTCTGTATTGATGCTTCATATTGATAGTTTGGCCCGAGCACTACGGCAATAGATGTCGGGAAGTCTAGTTCCAACATCGACTCTAGCGCCTTTTGTGTCATATTATGCGGATCGGAGCCTCCAAACGTAACCAGCACCCTTCTCGCTACTGGCTCGATTGCTCTAGACCATCCTCTCCAGCGCCAATATTCGCGCCTAAGTGGTGTATATTTGGGCCCTAGAAGCATTACACCGCTACGTATAGGTGTATACTTTATCTCACTAGCATAGATATTATAATTCAGCAATATAGAGGTACACTTATATCTTCTATCATTATGATCATCAATTACCACCACTTTTAGACCTGAATGCGATAATGTGCAAAAATACTCTTCCTGGAAATGGTAACCATCTACCATTATCCATTCAGCGCCAACATCTTTCGCGACTCCTAGCGTTGCATAGGCATCTTTATAACTAGCCGGTGGCGCGTCGATCGTAACCGCATCAATTCCTTCTAACTCCAACCGCCGAGTAATGCTGTCCGTTGTTTCGGCCAGCACAAAGGTGGCTGTGCCACCACGTGCCATCCAGGCTTGAGCAAACGCAAGAGAGCGCATTACATGACCTGTACCGCGCAAATGTGAAGCGTCAGCACGCAATACGAGCCTCATTGACCAATCTCCTTTTGATCAATATTCTGGTTTATTTTTATCATGTCTGGGTTCAGCAAAAATAATTGAAGTATCTCACCGATATCGAAATACGGATCATCAGGATATAGGGAGTCGTATACTGCGCGAGCTAGTAAATAGTCTTCTTTTTCATCAACAGTAAGACGTAAGGATTGTAAATCTACTGGAGATATTATATCCTTTATTGCGAATTGCTCTGGGTTCATCCAAATATACGGTGTCACATGTTCGCGCTCATATGGCCTAGCGGCTTCAATATGCGCCTTCTTAAGAACCGAAAACGAAAACACTTCGGTATCGGTACCTCTGGGGAAAGAGCGTATACGGGCATTGCTTGCATATTCGTATTTGGGGTATTCGCGTAAGAATACTCTGATTGTTCTTGAGGTTATCGCAGGCGATAACAGGGGACAATCTGCTGTGATACGTACTACGATGTCTGCGTTGTAGTTCTGTGCGGCAATATAGTAACGCTCGAGGACGTCCTGCTCGGACCCGCGAAAGACGGGGATACCGATCCCCTCCAAGTACTCCACCAGCGGCCGCTCCCGCTCGAGGGTCGAGGTGGCGACGATCACCTCGTCGATTTCCGGAACGCGCCCCAGCCGCTCCACCACGTGGTGGATCATCGGCCTTCCGGCCAGAGGCAGCATCACCTTTCCCGGCAGCCTGGTCGATCCCATCCTCGCCTGTACGATGGCCACCACCCGCGGCTTCGAATCGCTCATAGCACCTCGCGTACCGCCCGCCGAACGCGCTCGATGACCGAATCCACGTCGGCGTCGGACATCTTTGGAAAGATGGGCAACGAAACCGCGCGGGCGTAGTAGTCTTCCGCTCGCGGGAACTGTCCGCGCTTGAACCCTAGTTCCTGGTAAATCGGGTGCCAGTGGACCGGGATGTAGTGGACCTGCACACCCAAGCCCAGATCGCGCAATCGCTCGAAGAACGCCCGCCTCCGCTTTGGCTCGACAACGCGCACGACGAACAGATGCCACCCCGGTTTGACGTCGGGGCGTACTGCAGGGAGCTGCAGCTGTGGGAGGTCGCGCAGATTCTCGAAGTAGCGTTCGGCGATCGCGCGGCGACGGGCGATGAAGGCGTCGAGTTTGCGCAGCTGGCTAAGGCCCAACGCCGATTGTACGTCGGTGAGACGGTAGTTGTAACCCAGCTGCTGCACCTCGTAGTACCAGGGTCCCTCTGCCTGTTGCATGCGCGCGGGATCACGCACGATGCCATGGCTCCGGAAAGTGGCCGCCCGCTCGGCCAAGACGGGGTCATCGGTCAGGACTGCGCCCCCCTCGGCCGTGGTCACGGGCTTCACGGGGTGGAAGCTCAGCTCGGTCGCGTCGGCCAGTGTGCCCACCGGACGACCCTTGTAGTACGCACCTAGCGAGTGGGCCGCATCGGCGACCACGCGCAGGCCGTGCGTGCGCGCAACCCTCGTGATGGCGTCGTAATCGGCGGGATGCCCGGTGTAATCTACCGGGACGATCAGGCGAGTACGCTCGCCCACGGCCTGGGGCAGGGCTGCTGGATCCAGGTTCCCGGTGTCGGGCTCCACATCCACGAACCGAACCTGCGCGCCCAGATAGAGCGCCGCGTTAGCGGTAGCGGCGAAGGTGAGTGGAGTGGTGACGATCTCGTCACCCGGACGCAACCCGGCAGCGAAATACGCGGCGTGCAATGCTGAAGTGCCGGAGTTGAGCGCAACGGCGTGACGGGAGCCCGTGTAGCGCTCAAGCGCCTCCTCGAAGCGGCGCACCATTGGACCCGTGGTGAGGAAGTCGCTACGCAACACCTCGACCACGCTCTGGATGTCGTCTTCGTCGATCCACTGTCGTCCGTAGGGGACGAACTCAGACATCCTTGATCAGCTCCCAAAGCTGCTCCACGGTCAGCCACTCGGTGTTCGTATCGCTGACGTAGGAGAAGTCTTCGGGCACCGGCTGGCCGTCGCTGAGATTTTCCCTGGGCCACCAGTCCATCTCGGGTTGGATCACGTAGTGGGTGTTCATGTCCACGGTACGGCGGGCGTCGTGGACACTGATCAGTTCTTCGTGCAGCTTCTCTCCTGGCCGGATGCCCACTACTTCGAGCCGGGCGTTAGGTGCGATCGCTTTCGCGAGGTCCACGACGCGCATGCTAGGGATCTTGGGAACGAAGATCTCGCCGCCGTGCATGCGCGCGAGGCTGTCGATGACGAAGCGCACGCCTTGCTCCAGGGTGATCCAGAAACGGGTCATGCGCTTGTCGGTGATCGGCAGGACGCCCGTGTCCGCAAGCTGCTTGAAAAGCTGCACCACGCTGCCGCGGCTTCCCACCACGTTACCGTAGCGAACGACCGCGAAGCGGGTTTTCTTGCCCCCGGCATAGGCGTTGCCCGCCACGAAGAGCTTATCGCTCACGAGCTTAGTGGCGCCATACAGGTTGATGGGGCTCGAGGCCTTGTCCGTGCTCAGCGCCACTACGCGCTCGACCCCCCGATCGATGGCCGCCTCGATAATGTTCTGGGCGCCCATGATGTTGGTCTTGACCGCTTCGAAAGGGTTGTATTCGGCAGCGGGCACCTGCTTGAGCGCAGCCGCGTGAACGACGACGTCCACGCCGTCGAGGGCGCGGTGCAGCCGCGCCAGGTCGCGCACATCGCCAATGAAGAAACGCAGACGAGGCTCGTTGGGGTACTGCTGCTGGAACTGGTACTGCTTGAACTCATCGCGGCTGAAGACGATGACCTTCTTGACCTTGGTTTCGCTAAGAATCGTTTGGATAAACTTCTTTCCGAACGAGCCCGTTCCTCCGGTGACCAGTACCGTCTTCCCGTCCAAGTGGTTCACGCTGATTCCTCCATCTCGGTGCCGCTCAGGCGCCCTCTTGCCTTCGTATCATGACACAGGAACGTGATTCGTACATTTCGGAAAAGCACACAAACGCAGGCTCTGGACTGCTCCACTCGCCTTTCCCGCAGCCAATACCCGACCACGGGCAGGCAGCTCTAGCACCTGTTCGAGAAAGCACGCGCTCTTGGGCCCGCGGAAGGTCCCTAAGACGGCCACGAGTTCGAACTCTGATTCGTCCAGTAGTTTTCCCGGCGATAGTTTGCGATGCGGCGCTTCCATGGGTTCCAGCCTGGCTACGTCCAGCGCCTTCTCCAAATGCAGCTCCCGCCCCCGGCCGTAGTCGTAGAGCCGGTAGGTCAGGTCGGAGCGCTGGGAGACCTCGTAGACCAGAAGGCCCGGGCCCAGGGCATGGATCGTGCCCGGGGGCACGTAGATCACGTCGCCCTTCTGGACCGGCACGAAGTTGAGCAGCTCGAGGATCGAGCCGTCCAGCGCCGCGGCGCGCAGCTCCGCGCGGGTCACCGGCCGCTTCACGCCGTAGATCACCTGGGCGCCCGGCTCGGCCTCGAGCACCACCCAGGCCTCGGCCTTGCCCAGCCAGCCGCTTTCCGCCTCGTGGGCGCGGGCGTAGGCGTCGTCGGGGTGCACCTGCACGCTGAGCCACTGGGCGGTGTCCAGGAACTTGACCATCAGCGGCAGCCGGTAGCCGTGCCGCTCCACCACCGCCCGCCCCAGGAAGGCCTCGCCCAGCTCGGGCAGCACTTCGGCGAGCACCCGCCCGGCGTAGGGGCCCGAGGCGATGCGGTTTTCGCCTGCGACCATCCAGGCCTCGCCGATGGGCTCGTCGGTGGCGAGCCCGAACCACTCGGCCAGGCGCCGCCCGCCCCAGACGCGCGGCTTGAACTGGGGCTCGAGCTCGATGACGTCGGGGATCTTCGCGCTCACCCCTCCAGATTACTTCGGAACGCCGACGAGAACGGTGAGCCCTGCGTGTTGCATGCTGTTGCAATACGGGATTGCTTTCAAAAACCACCGGCGGTAGCATAAACGTTAGACACAACAAACGCGGCATTTGCCGGAAGGAGGGAGCCATGCTCAAAGGGTATGCGCATCGCTTGGCCAAGATCGACCTGACCGCGGGTACGGTCGCGTACGAGGCCCCGAAGGAAGAGGACCTGAAGAAGTACATCGGCGGGCGCGGACTCGGCGTCAAGTACGTCTTCGAGAACGGGCCGGGGGTGGACCCGCTCAGCCCCGACAACCTGCTCGCGGTGATGACCGGTCCGCTCACCGGCACCCAGGCCAAGATGAGCGGCCGCCTGGCGGTGGTGACCAAGAGCCCGCTCACGGGCACGGTGACCGACAGCCACATGGGCGGCTGGACCGCGGCCAAGCTCAAGTGGGCCGGCTTTGACGGCCTGCTCATCAAGGGCGCGGCCGAGAAGCCCGTCTACCTGCTGGTGCAGGACGGCCAGGTCGAGATCAAGGACGCCGCCGACCTCTGGGGCAAGACCACCCACGAAACCCACGAGATTCTGCGCAAGCGCCACGGCGAGGACGCCGACGTGATGGCCATCGGCCCCGCGGGCGAGAACCTGGTCAAGTTCGCCGCCTGGCTCAACAACGACGAGCGCGCCTCGGGCCGCGGCGGCACCGGCGCCGTGGGCGGCTCCAAGAAGCTCAAGGCGATCGTCGTCGTCCCCGGCGACAAGAGCGTCTTCCAGCCGGCCGACAAGGAGGCCTGGCACGAGGCCGACCAGCGGGCGCTGGCGACGATCATGGACGAGAACAACGTCACCGCACCGCGCAAGGGCGGGCTCAGCGTCTACGGCACCAACGTGCTGATGAACATCACCAACTCGATCGGGGCGCTGCCCACCTTCAACGCCCAGCACACCAGCTGGGAGCCCGCGGGCGAGGTCTCGGGCGAGGCCATCCGCGAGCACATCCTGGTCAAGGACAACACCTGCCACGCCTGCCCGGTGGCCTGCAAGAAGATGGTCGAGATCCACCTCAACGGCAAGCCGATCCGCTTCGAGTCCGTCGAGTACGAGTCGGCCTGGAGCCTGGGCCCCGACTCGGGTTCGGCCGACCGCACCTGGGTCAGCTACGCCATCTACCTGTGCAATGCCTTCGGGATGGACACCATCGAGGCGGGCAACGTGATCGCCGCCCTGATGGAGGCCACCGAGAAGGGCTACGTCTCCGAGCAGGAGGGCCTCAAGTTCGGCGACGTCCAGGGCGAGTGCCAGTTCCTGGAGATGATCGCCCACCGGCAGGGCCTGGGCGACAAGGCCGCCGAGGGCACGGCCAAGTTCATGAAGGCCCTCGGCCACCCTGAGCTGGCCATGGAGGTCAAGGGCCAGGCCATCCCCGCCTACGACCCCCGCGGCCTCAAGGGCATGGGCATCGCCTACGCCACCTCCAACCGCGGCGCCTGCCACCTGCGCGCCTACACCCCGGCCTCGGAGCTGCTGGGCGTCCCCTTCAAGACCGACCCCATCGAGTGGCGCGGCAAGGCGGAGCTGACCAAGACCTTCCAGGACCTCTCGGCCTTCACCGACTCGATGGACCTCTGCAAGTTCAGCCAGTTCGCCGAGGGGCCCGAGGAGTACGCCGACCAGTACACCGCCTACACCGGGATGAAGGTCACGCCCGACGACATCATGAAGATCGGCGAGCGCATCTACAACCTCGAGCGCTACTTCAACAACCAGGCGGGCTGGGCCGAGGGCTCGGACTACCTGCCCGAGCGCTTCCTCAAGGAGCCCTCCGACTCGGGCGGCTCCAAGGGCCAGGTCACCGAGCTGGACGAGATGCTGAGCGAGTACTACCAGCTGCGCGGCTGGAAGGACGGCGTGGTGCCCGAGGAGAAGCTGAAGGAGCTGGGGATCCTTTAGGGCGCGACCTGGACAGGCGGCCACCCCAATCGGGGTGGCCGCCTGTCGTGAGCGGGACCACCTACGCTAGCTGTGCGGCCTCACCACGTTGTTCACGCCACTCCGCCGCTACGGGTATCTTTCCTCGCCAGCCCGGCGAACGCCGGGTCAGGGCCGTTTCAAAAGCGGTGGCGAGGGCTCTGCGTCGGCGGCGCCTGCACACCGATCCCCCGTGACTCCAGGGCCGCGCCACCGGAGAGTACGCCGGTCTGGATTCCTGCCCGCGCGCGCCGTGTGCTCGCTTGGCTGGAATGACGAAACACCGGCCTGCAAACGCCTCCACCGTAGAGCGGACCCGCGGGTCCGCCCGAACCGTGACAAGAGGTGGGCAGGCATGTGGCTTGTGGGTTGCAGAAACGCTGGGACTAGCTTTTAGTTCACGATCAAACGTAGGGGAGGGTTTCAAACCCTCCCCTACGTTCCAGCGTTCGGCGACCGAGCCCCGGCTTCGCTTGCGGCGTGGACCCCGGATCTCGGCGGCGGAGCCGCCTCGTCCGGGGATTCGGCAGTGTGTTGGGAGGGGTGGGTCGGGAAAAAAGAGCGGGACGTGTCCCCGCCTCCTACACCCGCACCCTCATCCCGTCGTCCCTGACAAGGCGCGAAGCGCCGGGATCGGGGATCTTATTGTGGCTGCGGGTTACGAGTGAGTCTGTACGCTGACGTTGCCAATCGTGCTCCAGGCGAGCGGCTCCGCGAACGCACACCCAGCAAGATTCCGGCTCTCGCGGGCCACATGGCCCGCTCGTCCGGAATGACGGGTTTGTGTAGCGTACTTCTCGATTCCGAATCTGTCCCGGGCTTGATCCGGGACCCATGCCGCGCCATGAATCCACGGCCCGGTCACCGCAAAACTACGCCCCCTTCCCCTGGGAGAGCGCTGGGGGTTGTGGGCGTTGCATGAACCCGACGTCCACCGCCGTTTCTCGCCCAACTCACCACGTACCGTCCACTACGTACTACGTACCGCCCCTCCGGCGGCCCCGCCCTAAGCGAACGCCGCTTCGAAGAAGTCGGCGAGGCGGCGGTAGAGCAGCCGTCGGTTGGCCTTCTTCTCGATCCCGTGCCCCTCGTCTTCGAAGACCAGCACCTCGTAGGGCACCCCGGCGGCGTCGAGGGCGCGGCGCACCGCGGCCAGGTTCTCGGGGGTGACGTTGGGGTCGAGCGCGCCCTGGACGATCAGGAGCCGGCCGCGGATGCGGTTCACGTAGTGCACCGGCGAACGCTCGCGGTAGCGCTCGGGCACCTCTTCGGGGCTGCCGCCCAGCATCTCCTCCGAGTAGGGGCGCAGGTCGGGGCGGGTGCTGTAGTAGTCGACCACCAGGTCGGTCATGCCGCAGATGGGCGCGGCCGCGGCCACCAGCTCGGGCGGGGCGTGGGTGATCTGCCACCAGCTCGAGTAGCCGCCGTAGGAGGTGCCGGTCACCCCCACCTTGCCCGGCTCGGCCAGCCCCGCGGCCATCAGGGCCTCGATGCCGGTGCGGATGTCGTCCTGCTCGAGCCCGCCCCAGCCGGTCTCCTTGATCTTTTCTTGGAACGCCAGGCCGTAGCCGGTCGAACCGCGGTAGTTGGGCAGGAAGACGTGGAAGCCGCGCGCCAGGTAGTACTGCACCTCGGGGCTGACGCGCTCGCCGGCGTGGGCCGTGGGGCCGCCGTGGATCAGGACGACCGTGCCCTTGGGCCGGTGCGGGGTGCGGTAGACGAAGCCGTGGACCGGCAGGCCGTCCGTGGAGGTCCACGCGAACTCCTCCGCGGGCACCAGGCCCGCGAGCAGGCCCGCAGGCAGAAGCGCCTCCAGGCCGGTCAGGCTCTCGAAGCTCGCGGGGTCGGGGTCCGCGGGGTCCAGCCGCACCAGGTCGGCGGGGCGGGTGCTCGAGGCGTAGGCCCCCACCCAACCCCCGGCGTCCCGCCCCAGCAGCGTCAGGTCGCCGCGGGCGGGGCGCACTTCGCGCACCTCGCCGCTTTGGGGGTCCGCCAGCAAGGTGTACCCGCGGGCGGCGCGCACGGCCTGGGCGGCCAGGAAGGGGGCGCCGGGCAGGCGCAGCGGGTGCTCCAGGTGGGCGTCCTCGAGGAGCACGCCCCCGCCGCCCTCCAGGTCGCACCAGGCCCAGACCCGCGTCCCGTCGGCCTCGGCCACGTAGTTCACCCGCGCCCCCGCCCAGAGGCCGTGGACCTTGCGCTCCTCGCCCGCGCTCACGAGCGCCCGCTCGCCCAAGCCGTCCGAGCCCACGACCCAGAGCTCCTGGCCCGCGGGGTGGCGGGTGGCCCGGTCGTAGAGCACCCAGCGGCCGTCGGGGGAGAGCTGCGGCGCCCAGGTGCCCGGCCGCTCGGGGCGCGCCAGCGCGCGCAGCTCGCCGGTCTCCAGGTCGCGGCGCCAGATCCAGGTGGGCTCGAGCGGCGCGCCCCGCTCGAAGTCGTAGTTGGCCCCGAAGACGAGCCAGGGGCGCTCGGGGTGCAGTTCGCCGCCGCGCAGGAAGTAGGGCGGGTGCGCCTCGGTGAGCCTGCGGGGGGCGCCGTCCCAGGGGCGCGCCCAGAGGGCGGTGCGCTCGTCGCCGGGGTCGGTCTCGTAGAGCACGCCCGCGCCGCCCGGCAAAAAGCCCGCGAGGTAGCTCTTCTCGTCGCCCTCGCTCAGGCGCCGCACCGCGCCGTCCGGGGTGCGCGCCCAGACGTGGGGCACCGGGTCGCGCCCGAACCAGGTCCAGGCGAGCGCCCGCCCGGAGGGCTCGAGCCGGGCGCCGAACAGCTGCGGCAGGTCGAGCAGCTCGTCGAGCAAACGTTCGGGATCCGCCATGCCTCAGGTTACCCGACCGCGACCGGGGCGCTTTACTTTCGCCGCCCGCCGCGGGGGAAGCGAGGGTGCCCTGGAACACATTTTGGCCCTTTGTCGAAACGCAGGTAGCAGGGGCCTGGAACAGTAGCTATGGCCAAGTAAAGAAAAGCGTATTTCTTAGGTCTCCTGCGTAGCGAACCCGGAGCACAATAAAGGCGTAAGCGCTTCGTTTTGCACTGCGTCGCGTTCCAGATTTAGGAGGTTGGCCATGGGAAGCAAGCATCGCAAGGGTATGGAACGCAGGACCTTCCTCAAGAGCGTGCTGGGAGCCGGGGCCGCGGGTCTGGTGGCCCCGTCGCTGCTGGGTTCGCGGGCGTCGGCGCAGGCGGCCCCCGCCGCGAACGCCGCGGCCCGCTACGCCCGCGCCCTCGACTGGGCGGGGCCGCTCACCCCCAGCACCCGACTCACCGCCTCGCACTGGGGCGCCTTCCTGGCCCAGGTCGAGGACGGCAAGCTCGTGGGCGTCAAGCCGTTCGGCGGCGACCGCGCCCCGGTGCCGATGCTCCAGGCGCTGCCGGGGCGCGTCTACGCCCGCTCGCGCATCCAGTACCCCATGGTGCGCGAGGGCTTCCTCAAGAAGGGGGCCCGGAGCGACCGCGGCATGCGCGGCGCGGAGCGGTTCGTGCGGGTGAGCTGGGACGACGCCCTCGACCTCGTCGCCGGTGAGCTGGAGCGCGTCAAGGCGAGCTACGGCAACGCCAGCATCTTCGCCGGCAGCCTCGACTGGCACAGCGTCGGCAAGCTGCACAACGCCCCCACGCTGCTGCGGCGGATGCTGGGCCTCTTCGGGGGTTACACCGACAACACCGGCGACTTCAGCGTTCAGGCGGCGATGACGATCCTCCCCCACGTGACCGGCAACATCGAGGTCTACGACCAGCAGACGGCCTGGCCGACGATCATCGAGAACACCGACCTGATCGTGCTCTTCGGCGCCGACCTGATGAAGAACAACCAGATCGGCTGGACGCCGCCCGACCACTACGCCTACCCGGCGCTGGCGGCGGTGAAGGAGCGGGGGATCGAGGTGGTCTCGATCGACCCGCGCCTCACCGACACGGCCCGCTACCTCGACGCCGACTGGGTGGCGCTCCGGCCCAACACCGACGTGGCCCTGATGCTCGCCATCGCCCACACCCTCTACACCGAGAAGCTGCACGACGAGGCCTTCCTGAAGCGCTACACCGTCGGCTTCGACAAGTTCCTCGACTACCTGCTGGGCAAGCGCGACGGCCAGCCCAAGACGCCCGAGTGGGCGGCGAAGATCACCGAGGTGCCCGCGGCCACGATCCGCGACCTCGCCCGCCGCATGGCCCGCGGCCGCACCATGCTCATGGGCGGCTGGGCGATCCAGCGGCAGGACCACGGCGAGCAGGCGCCCTGGATGCTCGTCACCCTGGCGGCGATGCTGGGGCAGATCGGGCTGCCGGGCGGCGGCTTCGGCTTCAGCTACCACTACGCCAGCGGCGGCGCGCCCGCGGCCAACGCCCCGGTGCTCAGCGGCATCTCCGCCGGCGAGAACCCCGTCAAGACCGCGATCCCCTTCGCCCACGGCGTCAGCGACCTGCTGCTCAACCCCGGCAAGACGGTGGACTACAACGGCGAGAAGGTAACCTACCCCGACATCAAGCTGGTCTACTGGGCGGGCGGCAACCCCTTCAGCCACCAGATGGACAAGAACCGCCTGATCCGTGCCTGGCAGCGGCCCGAGGTGACGATCGTCCACGACATCTTCTGGACCTCGAGCGCCAAGTTCGCCGACATCGTGCTGCCCGTGACCACGACGCTCGAGCGCAACGACATCGACAACATGAGCGAGTACACCAACCAGTACATCCTCGCCATGCACAAGGCGGTGGACCCGCTCTTCGAGGCGCGCAGCGACTTCGAGATCTTCGCCGAGCTCGCAGATCGCCTCGGCTTCGGCGAGAAGTTCACCGAGGGCAAGGACGAGATGGGCTGGATCCGCTCGTTCTACGAGGAGACGCGCAAGCAGGCCAAGGCGATGAAGCTCACGATGCCCGACTTCGACACCTTCTGGGAGACGGGCTACGTGGCCTTCCCCGTGCCCGAGAGCGCCAAGCAGTACGTGCGCTACGGCGACTTCCGCAAGGACCCCGACCTCAACCCGCTCGGCACCCCCTCGGGCAAGATCGAGATCTACTCGCGCACGATCGAGAAGTTCGGCTACGACGACTGCCCGCCGCACCCGACCTGGCTCGAGCCCGCCGAGTGGCTGGGCAGCGCGGCGGCGAAGCGTTACCCGCTGCACCTCGTCTCGCCGCACCCCAAGTACCGGCTGCACTCCCAGCTCGACAACACCTGGATCCGCGACTGGTACGAGGTCCACGAGCGCGAACCCGTCTGGATCCACCCCGACGACGCCCGCGCCCGCGGGATCGCGCACGGCGACGTGGTGCGCATCTTCAACGACCGCGGCGCGCTCCTGGCCGGCGCCTACGTGACCGACCGCGTCCGCCGGGGCGTGATCGCGGTGCACGAGGGGGCCTGGTACGACCCCGACGAACCGGGCAAGCCCGGAGCGCTGTGCAAGCACGGAAACGTCAACACCGTGACGATGGACAAGGGAACCTCGAAGCTGGCCCAGGGGAACGTGGCCAACACCGTCCTGGTGGAGATCGAGAAGTACGCCGGCCCCGTCCCCCGGGTCACGGCCTTCGAACCCCCGGCCCAGGGCTGAACCCCCGGCCCCGGGCGGGATCCGCCCGGGGCCGCCCCAAGGAAAGGCGGTGAAGCGATTGATCACGACGCAACGACTCGGGGGGGTCCTGGCCGGCGCCGCGCTGGCGCTGGCGGCGCTGGCCCTGCTGGCCTCGGCCCCCCAGCCGGCCCCCGACCGCTACTGCACCGTGCAGACCAACCCCCTCTACACCGCGCCCCAGGCCACGGCCTCGAGCTGCGGTCGGCTGGAGCTGGCCGTGCCCCTACGGGTGCTCGAAACGAGCGACGGCTGGGCCCGGGTCCAGCTGGAGGGCTGGCAGCTGCAGGGCTCCCCCACCGTCCTCTATGCCCTCGAAGGGGTGCGCATCCGCGAAGCGATCCTGGACGCCTGCGCCCAGGCGAAGCTGCAGGTGCTCAAGACGGTCACCGACGAGGACACCGGGCAGGTGTGGAACAAGGTCCGCCTCGCCGGCTTCTGGGTCCCCGAAAAGGCGCTGTCCCGGGACCTGCGCAAGCCCTGGGCGACCGCAGAGGCCCTCTACAAGAAGAACTGCTCGGCCTGCCACGCGCTGCACGACCCCGCCCAGTTCACGGCCAACCAGTGGCCCCAGGTGCTGAAGTCGATGACCTCGCGCACGCCGCTCGACAAGACCCAGATCGCCTGGATCACCAAGTACCTGCAGTACCACGCCAAGGGGATCGACCCCGACAAGGTGCCGCTCCCCTGCGGGCTCACCCCCGCCAAGCCGAAGAGCCCCCCGCCCGAACCGGCGCCCCCGGCCGGCTCGGGGTCGCGTTAACCCCCGCCCAGGCGGACGCCCGGGGCCACCCCGTGGCCCCGGGCCCAGTCCGCGGCGGGCATGGGCCGCTTGCCTTCGGGCTGGACGGTGATCAGTTCGACCGCGCCCTCGCCGGTGGCCACGCGCACGCCTTCGGGCCCGACTTCCAGCACCTCTCCGGGCCGGCCTCGACCGTCCACGGGGCGCATTTCCAAAACCTTGACCCGTTTGCCCCCGTGCTCGAACCAGCTCCCGGGCCAGGGCTGCACCCCGCGGTGGCGGTCGTAGACCTTGCGGGCCGGCTCGTTCCAGCGGATGCGCCCGTCCTCTTTCCCTAGCAGCGGGGCGTAGCTGGGCTCGCCCGTCTGCGGTTCGGGACGGGCGGTCTCCAGGCGCTCGAGCACGTCCAGCAGCAGCGCGACGCCGCGGTCGCGCAGCCGCTCCGAAAGCTCCACGGCGGTCTCGCCGGGCCCGATGGGGGTGCGCTCCTGGACGAAGACCGGGCCCGTGTCCATCCCGGCGTCGAGGCGCATGATGCTGACGCCGGTCTCGGGTTCGCCGTGGATCAGCGCCCAGTTCACCGGCGCCGCGCCGCGGTACTTGGGCAGGAGCGAGGGGTGGATGTTGAGGAAGCCGTACCTGGGGATCTGCAGCAGCGCCTCGGGGATGATCTGGCCGTAGGCGGCCACCACCGCGGCGTCGAGGTCCAGCGCCCGCAGCCGCTCGGCGATCTCCGGGTCCCTGCGCAGCCGGCGCGGCTTGACCACTTCCAGGCCCAGCCGCTCGGCGGCCTGCGCCACCGGGCTGGGCTGGGTCTTCAGGCCCCGGCCCTTGGGTTTGTCGGGCTGGGTGACCACCAGCACCACGTCGTGCGCGCGCGCCAGCGCCTCGAGCACCGGGACGGCCCAGGCGGGCGAGCCGAAGAAGGCGAGGCGGCGGCGCACCGTGCTCACCCCTGCTCGGTCTGGAGCTCGCGCAGGAAGGCCTTGGCCTTGCGCTGCATCTCGGCCAGCTCGGCGCGGTGCTCCTCCAGGAAGGCCCGGCGCAGCTCGGCGGGGATGCGGTCGAGGAAGAGCACCCCCTCGAGGTGGTCCAGCTCGTGCTGGATCACCCGCGCCAGGTAGCCCTCGGCCTCGAGGGTGCGCGGCGCTCCGGTCACGTCCTGGTACTCGACGCGGATCTGCAGGTCGCGGGGCACGTCGTCGGAGTAGACGCCGGGGATGGAGAGGCAGCCCTCGGTGCCCACCTGGGTGCCCTCGCGGTGGGTGATGCGGGGGTTGACCATCACGTAGAGGTTCCGCAGGGCGCTCTTCGGCCGTTCCTCTTCGTCGGCCTCGGCCTCCTCCTCTTCGAGCGCGTACTCGGCGGCCACGAAGAGGCGGCGCGAAAGCCCCACCTGGGGCGCGGCGAGGCCCACCCCGCCGTACTCGAACATCGTCTCCACCATGTTCTCGGCCAGCTCCTCGAGGTCCGAGAAATCCTGCACCGGCCGCGCCTTCTTGCGCAGCACCGGGTCGCCGTAGAGCCGAATGGGCAGCACTTCCGCCATCCCTTACATTCTGCCACCTGCGGGCGGTTTTGCGAAGGGGCGGGCTACTCCAGTGGCTTGGCGGGTTCCACCTTCAGCTTGGCCAGAACCACGCCGATGGCGTCCACGTCGGGCGGCAGCAGCAGCTCGAGCGGGGCGGTGTACTCGCCCACGCGCCACTCGGCCTCGGCCTGGACCGCGGTGATCTGCCCCAGCACCCCCGGCGGGCCCACCAGCGTAACCTTCGCCGGAGCCTCGACCCGCACGGGGTGCAGGTCGCGCGGGGCCGGCAGCAGCACCAGGTCCACCTCCTTGCGCGCCAGGGTGGGGGAGCGGAAGGTGATGCGGGCGGTGTCGGGGTCGAGGGTGAGCTCGGGCAGCGGGGTCCCGGCCTCGTCGAAGGCGACGAGGCGCACCGTGCCCTCGGCGGTCAGGTCCACCCCCACGGCCGCCCGCGCCCGCTCCACCAGGCCGGCCGGGCCGCGCATCTCCACGCTGTCGGGCTCGAAGGTCACGACGCTGCCGGGGGCGTAGACCTCGACCGGCAGCACCCCCGCGCCCAGGCGCTCGACCCGGGCCTCCACCTTGGCCGGCACCACCTCGGCGATCTGCACCCCGCTGGGGGCGCGCACCTGCACGTTCGCGGCGAAGGGCCCCTCGTTGACCCCGGAAAGGTCGATGAAGACGATCACCGCGCCGGGGTTGAGGTTCTCGACGATGCGCGCGGTGCCTCGGAAACGGACGATCACGGTCTTGGGCAGGCCCACCACCGCACGGTCCTCGCCCAGGCCCACCACCTCGAGCGGCCGCTCCAGGCTGCGCTCGACCACCGGCTCCACCTCGCGCAGCTGGTACCACAGCACCAGCGCCGTCAGCACCGCCGCCAGCTTGATGGGCCAGTTGTGGAGGGTGCGGCGCAACAGCTCAGAGGGCCTCATCGAGCACCTCCCGCAGGCGGTCCTTCAGCTCGGAGGGGGTGAGGTTGGGGGAGAGCTCGCCGCGCTCGGCGATGCGGATCGTCCCCCGCTCCTCGCTGACCACGATCACGAAGGCGTCGGAGACCTCGGAAAGCCCCACCGCGGCGCGGTGGCGGGTGCCCAGGTACTTGAGGTCGTCGCGTTCCGAGAGCGGGAAGACGCAGCCCGCGGCGACGAGCCGCCGGCCCCGCATGATCGCGCCGCCGTCGTGCAGCGGGGTGCCGACGGTGAACAGGGTCTCGAGCAGCCGCGCCGAGACGCGGGCGTCGAGCACCTCGCCGGTGACCGCGTACTCGCCCAGCGGGGTGCGCCGCTCCAGGGCCACGATGGCACCCAGGCGGCGGGCGGCCATGCGCTCGACGGCGCGCAGCAGCTCGCGCGCGGCTTCGACGTCGAGCCGGTTCTCGCGCAGGCGGCCGCGCCCCAGGCGCTCGAGCACGCCCCGCAGCTCGGGCTGGAAGACGACGATCAGCGCGAACATCCCCAGCGTCGCGGCGTTGCCCAAAAGCCAGGAGAGGGTGGTCAGCCCCAGCTGCTCGGCGGCGAACCAGACGAGGACGTAGACGATTAAACCCCGGACCAAGTTCATGGCCCGGGTTTCGGCGAGGAGGCCGTAGGTGTAGTAGAGCACCGTGGCCACCGCCAAAATGTCGATTACGTCCCGCCAGCTGAGGTTCATCCCGTCCCTTCCACCCCGCAATGCTTCGCAACGAATGGCGAACGCTCGTAGCTCTAGATTACCGAATCCCCCGGGCCTTCCCAGCGGGTTTCCAGCAACTTGGCCCAGGTCGCCCCCAGGTCGGCGAAGGTCGCGCGGGTGCCCAGGTCGCGCCCCGCCATTCCGGGCCCGGCGACCAGCAGCATGGCGTACTCGCGGGTGTGGTCGGTGCCGCGGTAGGTGGGGTCGTTGCCGTGGTCGCTCACGATGAAGAGGTAGTCCTCGGGGCCCAGCTTCTCGAGGAAGCGCGGCAGCGCCCGGTCGAACTCGAGCAGCGCCTCGGCGTAGCCCTGGGGGTTGCGGCGGTGGCCGTACTTGGCGTCGAAGTCCACCAGGTTGGTGAAGATCAGCCCGTCTATCGGCTCGTCCATCAGATCCAGCGTCTTGGCGATGCCCTCGGTGTTGCTGCCCGAAGCGACCTCGCGGGTGAAGCCCTTGTGGGCGTAAAGGTCGGGGATCTTGCCCACCCCCACCACCTCGCGGCCGGCGGCCACCAGGGCGTCGAGGACGTTGTCGGGCGGCACCAGGGCGTAGTCGTGGCGTTTTTCGTTGAGGCGGTAGAAGTGGCCGGGCTCGCCGGCGAAGGGACGGGCGATCACCCGGGCCACGGCGTACTCGCCGGTGAGCAGCCCGCGGGCCTTCTCGCACCATTCGTAGAGGGTCTCGAGCGGCACCACGTCGGTGTGGGCGGCGATCTGGAAGACCGAGTCGGCCGAGGTGTAGACGATCGGCTTGCCCGTCTTCAGGTGCTCCTCGCCGTAGTCGCGGATGGCGTCGGTGCCCGAGTAGGGCTTGTTGAGCAGCCAGCCGCGGCCGCCGATGGCCTGAGAGAACCTTTCCATCAGCTCTTCGGGGAAGCCCTCGGGGAAGGTGCGGAAGGGGTGGTCCAGGTGGATGCCCACGAACTCCCAGTGGCCGGTGGAGCTGTCCTTGCCGGGGTTCTTCTCCATCATGCGGCCCCAGGCCCCCAGGGGATGGGGCTCGAGCGGCAGGGTGTGCACGCCGGGCACGTTGCCCAGGCCCAGTTTGGCCAGGTTCGGCAGCTCGATCCCGGTCTTCAGGACGGTGTGGTCGAGGGTGTCGGCGCCCTCGTCGCCGAACGCGGGCGCGTCGGGCAGGTAGCCGAGCCCCACGGAGTCGAGCACGACGGTCACGATCTTCATGCCCCCAGCATACGCTCAGCCGTCCCCGGGGGGCCCGCGCCCGCTTCGGCCCGTTGCGCCCGGAAGCGGAGCTACGGGGCGACGTTGAACAGGAGCACCCAGAACTGGCTGTCCGCGAGGTTGCCCGCCGGGTCGCGGCAGAGCACCTTCAGCACGCCCCCCAAGCTGTTCGCGTAGCAGCGCCGTCCGTCGGTGAGGGCCGTGATCGCCAGCGGGTTGAGTTTGTAGACCACGGCCACGTCGCCGAAGTCGACGTCGTAGCGACCCGGCCCAACGCGGGTGACGCCAACCGCGCCGCCCGTAGTGTTGAAGGACTCCAGCACCGCGCCGTCGAAGTCCACGGCCACGTACGCCCGCGGGAAGCCCTGGCGCGTGGGCAAGGCCGCCCACATCGCCTGCTGCTCCGCCAGCTTGGCCTCGAGCGCGTCCACCGCGTCCTTGAGGGCCTGGAAGTTCTCGTTCATCTTCGCGGCGCTCACCACCTCGCCGCTGCTGAAGGTATTGGGGATCGTCACGGCCAGGCCCCAAAGGCCCAGGGCCGCGACCAGAAAACCGAGAAGGGCGTACTTGAGTTTCTGGGTCATGCTGGCCTCCTTGGTTCTTCTTCGCTCCTCGAATCTACGGGCTATGGGTCTTAGCGCCGAAGCGGGCTCCGGCGTCGTCGTAGGTGCGGGCCGCGTTGGCGAAGACGGCGGGGTCGGGGGCAGGCGCCGGCGGCGGGCAGGGGCAGGATCGGGACCAACGACGGCCGCGTACGTCGCATCGTTCCACTTCCCGCTCACGGCCAGGAGGGGCGCGGCGGAAGCGTGGCGTGTTGTCAGCCTTCCGGCGGGTTGCTACCATGAGGAACCGGACACGGGCCCTTAGCTCAGTTGGTCAGAGCAGTCGGCTCATAACCGATCGGTCGCAGGTTCAAGTCCTGCAGGGCCCACCAAAACGCCCCTCCCGCACGCGGGAGGGGCGTTTGCGCTCGCCCCCACGGGAAACTAGCGCACGTAAAGGACGCGGAAGCTGGTGTCGGTGAGTGCTCCGCTGGGGTTTCGGCATTCCACGAGAACGCGGACGTCCGGCGCGGTGTTGCCTTCGTTCGTCACGCTCCAGGCCTCGCAGCGTACGCCGGTGTTGTCGCGGGTGCTGGCCACGGCGGTGCCGTAAGGGGTGTTGGCGGCCGCCAGGTCGAGAAAGTCGACCTGGTACTCGCCCGGTCCCGTGCGCGTGGCGGTGATGCCCGACCCGGAAGAGTTGAAGGACCAGAGGTTGTCCACCGACACGGAGGTTCCGTTCCAGCGCACGAGCGCCCTGGCCATGGCGCCGTCCTTGCTGGCCAGGGCCTTCTGACCCGGGCCGACCGCGCTGAGCTTGTCCTCCAGCGCCGCCACCTTCGCCTCCAGCGTGTCCACCGCGGTCTTGAGGGCCTGGAAGTTCTCGTTCATCTTCGCGGCGCTCACCACCTCGCCGCTCGAGAAGCTGTTGGGGATCGTCACGGCCAGGCCCCACAGGCCCAGGGCCGCGACCAGGAAACCGAGAAGGGCGTACTTGAGTTTCTGGGTCATATTGCCTCCTAGAGGGTCTGCGCTTGGGGTCTAGGGTCCGAACAGGGTGCCGGCGTCGTCGAAGGTGCAGGCCGCGTTATCGAAGACGGCCGGGTCGGGGCAGGCGTTCCCGCCGGGCGGGGTTCCCGAGCCGCCGCAGGCGGCCAGGAAGAGCGCCAGCGCGAAGAGCCAGGCGAACTTGCGCATCCTCTCACCTCCGCCCCGAGGCTAGCGGGGGAGGCGTTACCGCAGCGTTACGGCGCGGGGCGGGCGGTCGTTGATTATGATACAATCGTAATTCCTGGAGGCTCTTATGCCTGGCAAGTACATCTTCCTCGACATGAACGCCTACTTCGCCTCGGTGGAGCAGCAGCTGCGCCCCGAGCTGCGGGGACGGCCGGTCTGCGTGGTACCCCTCGAGGCCGACACCACCTTCTGCATCGCCGCCAGCTACGAGGCCCGGTTCTACCGGGTCAAGACCGGCACCCGCGTGCGCGAGGCCCGGCGCATGGCCCCGAACCTGGCGGTGGTGGAGGCGCGGCCGCGGGTCTACGTGGAGGTGCACCGCCGCATCCTGGAGGCCGTCGAGCGGGTGCTCCCCGTGGAGGAGGTGCTCTCGATCGACGAGATGCGCTTCGCCCTCATGAAGAACGAACGCCCCCACGCCCGGGCGCTGGCGCTCGAGCTCAAGGCCGCGATCCGGCGCGAGGTGGGCCCGTGGCTGCGCGCCTCGGCGGGCATCGCCCCCAACCGCTACCTGGCCAAGGTGGCCACCGAGCTGGAGAAGCCCGACGGGCTGGTGGAGATCCGCGAAGAGGACCTGCCCGAGGCGCTCTGGCCCCTGGCCCTGCGCGACCTCCACGGCATCGGCCGCCGCATGGAGGCGCGGCTGCACCGCCACGGGATCTTCACCGTGCGCCAGCTCACCCAGCTTTCCTGTCCGGCGATGCGGCGCATCTGGGGCGGGGTGGTGGGCGAGCGCCTGTGGCGCGCCCTGCGCGGCGAGGACCTGCCCCCGGTGCCCACCCGGCGGCGCAGCGTGGGGCACTCGCACGTGCTCCCTCCCGAACTGCGCCACCCCGAAGGGGCCCGCAAGACGCTGGTGCGCCTGCTGCACAAGGCCGCCGCGCGCCTGCGGCGCAAGGGGTACTGGACCCGCCACCTCACCGTCTACGCCACCCAGATGCACGCCCCCACCTGGGTGCAGGGGACCTGGCTGGAGACCACCCAGGACACCCGGCGGCTCCTGAACGCCCTCGTCCGCCTCTGGGACGAGGACCCGCCGCCCGAACCCTTCAAGGTGGGGCTGGTGCTCGAGCACCTGGTGCCCGAACGCGACACCTCCCCGCCGCTGTGGCCCGAGGCGCGCCGGGGCTACCGGCTGGCCCACGCGCTCGACCGCATCAACGCCCTCTACGGCCCCGACACCGTTTACTTCGCCGGCATGCACGGCCTCGACTACGCCGGCGAGGACCGCATCGCCTTCGGCGAGGTGCCGCAGATCGAGGTGGCCCAAAAGCCCCAACCCCGCCGCAGCCGGGCGCGGCCGGTATGAACCAATCGCCTCATCGGCGTCGCCTATAGTGAAGGCAGTGTACCGAGTCCTCGTGGTCACGCGCGGGCCCCTGCCCGCCCGGGTCACCGTCGGGTTTCACCGGGCCGCCTCCGCCGAGGAGGCGTGGGCGGCGCTGGAAAAGGAACCCTTCGACGCCCTGGTGGCGGAGCGTGCCTTCGAGGCGGCCTTCGCGGAGCTGGACCACCTGCCCGTCTTCTTCTTCGAGCACGCACGGGAGCTGCCCGCGGTCCTCGAAGAACTGCGCGACCGGATGCTCGAGCGCTACAAGACCCTGCTGGAGAACGGCCGCGACGTGGTCTACGTCATCGATCCGGAGGGCACGATCCGCTACGTCAGCCCCAGCGTGCAGCGGCTGGGCTACCGTCCTCCACCCCCGGGGGTGCGCATCAACCTGCTGCGCTTCCTCCAGCCCGAGGACCAGCGCCACGCCCGCGAGGCGCTCGAGGCCCTGGCCCGGGAACCCGGCAAGGCGCTGACCTTCCGCTTCCGGGGGCGCGACGCCCGCGGCCGCCGGCGCGTCTTCCGCGTCTGGGGCAAGAACCTGAGCCACGTTCCCGCGGTGGGCGGGCTGGTGCTGCACGTGCGCGACGTCACCCGCGAAGACGCGCTGGAGCGACGGGTCAAGGAAGAGGGCGCGCTGCTCGCGGGCCTGGTGGCCACGCTGCCCGGCGTCGCCTGGCAGGCCCGCGTCGCCCCCGACGAGGACCCGCTGCGGGCTCCGGCGCTGTACCAGTCGCCGCGCAGCCGCGAGGTGCTCGGCTACGACGCGGCCGAGCTCGGCCGGCCCGGGGCCTACTACGACTACGTGCACCCCGAGGACCGGGAGGGTGCGGTCGCGCTGGCGCGGCAGGCGCTGCGCGAGCCCGGGGTCTTTCACACCACGCGCTACCGCTTCCTGCACGGACGCCACGGGGTGTGGGTCTGGCTCTCCGACACCGTGCGCTACGACCCCGCCACCCAGCTGCTGAGCGGCTACACCGAGGACGTCACCATGGACGTGGCGCGCAGCCAGGCCCTGGCCGAGTCGGAGTCCCGCTTCCGCACCCTCGCCGAGACCGCACCCGCGGTCATCCTGATGTGGCAGGACGACCGGCTCGTCTTCGCCAACCGGGCCACCCGCCGGCTCACCGGCTACGACGACGACGAGCTGCGGAGCCGGCCGGTCTGGGAGTTCGTCCATCCCGAGGACCGCGAGCTCGTCAAGACCCGGGGGCTGGAGCGGCTGCGCGGCCGCCGGCCCGCCGAGCGCTACGCCTTCCGCATCCTCACCAAGTCGGGGGCGGTGCGCTGGCTCGACTACTCGGCGGCCAGCATCGAGATCGACGGGGAGCCCGCGGTGCTGGGCGTGGGGCTCGACGTCACCGAGGCCAAGGAGAAGGAGCTCGACCTCGAGCTCTTCGCGCGCGTCGCCCAGGCGCTGCGGCAGTCCGAAGAACTGGAAACAATGATGCAGGCGGGGTTGGAAGCCGTGGCCTCGTTCTTCCATGCCCCCGCCGGGGCCATCGTGCTCTACGGCGAGGAGGGCGCGCGCACCGAAGCCTTCAGCGCCCTCGGCTGGATGCGGAACCTGCGCCCCGCTCCGCAGCTCGAGCCCCAGAGCCTGATCGCCGCCACCCTCGAGGGCGGCCGCCCCCTCGTCGTCGAAGAGATCGCCCGCGACCCGCGCCTGCGGGCGGCCGTCCGCCCCCAGGTGCCGCCCGGGTGGTCGGGGGTCTACCTGCCGCTGCCCGCGGGACGGCGTTTCGTGGGCGCCCTGGCCCTCGCCTGGCCCAAGCCGCCCCCGGGGGCGCGGGAGCTGCAACGGCTCGAACTGGCCGCCGAAACGATCGGCAACGCGGTGCAGCGGGCCTCGTTGCGGCAGGTCCTCGCCCGCCGGGTGCAGAACCTCGAGTCGCTGCGCACGCTCGACCAGGTCATCGCCCACAGCCTCGACCTGGAGGCCAGCATCGAGGCCCTGCTGGACGAGGCCATGCGCCTGCCCGTCGCCGCCGTGGGGATCTGGACCTACGCCCCGGAAGAGCACGTGCTCGTCCACCACGCCGCGCGCGGCCTGAGCACGCCGCTGCCCGAGGAGCTGCGCCGGCTCCCCCTGGGCAAGACGCCCATCGGCGCCGCCGCCCTGACGCGCAAGCCCGCAGCCCTCGACGACCTGAGCGGCACCCCCTTCGCGCCCTTGCGCCTGCAGGCGCTGCGCGCCTGGCCGATGCTGGCCAAGGGGGAGCTGCTCGCCGTCTTCGTCGCTTTCAGCGACCGGGCCTGGAACCTCTCGGCCGACGACCAGAGCTTCCTGGAAACGCTGGTGACCCAGGGGTCGATCGCCATCGACAACCTGCGCCGTTTCGAGGCCTTGCAGCGCACCCAGGCCGAGCTGGAGAACGCCTACGACCTCACCCTCTGGGGCTGGGCGCGGGCCGTCGAGCTGCGCGACCAGGAAACCGCCGGGCACACCCAGCGGGTGACCGAGCTGGCGCTAAAGCTCGGCCGCGAGCTCGGCCTCGGCCCCCACGAGCTGGAAGACCTGCGCCGCGGCGCGATCCTGCACGACGTGGGCAAGCTGGCCATCCCCGACGCCATCCTGCTGAAGCCCGGCCCCCTCACCCCCGAGGAGTGGGCGGTGATGAAGCGGCACCCCCTGCACGCCTACGAGTGGCTGCGGGACATCCCCTTCCTGCGCCGGGCCCTCAAGGTGCCGCTCTACCACCACGAACGCTGGGACGGCAGCGGTTACCCCCACGGTCTGGCGGGGGAGGCCATCCCCTTCCTGGCGCGCATCTTCACGGTGGCCGACGTCTTCGACGCCCTCACCTCCGACCGCCCCTACCGCCCCGCCTGGCCGCTGGAGAAGGCGCTCGACTACGTCCGCAAGGAGACCGGGCGGCAGTTCGACCCACAGGTGGTCGAGGCCTTTCTGCGGCTGCTCGACCGCGGCGAGCTCTAAGCCGCGCCCCGTTTGTCCGAAGCGCCGGGTGGTGCCGAACCAACCTTTTCCTCACCCAGGCAAGCGCGCGAAGGGCGCGCTGCGGCTCGATCCGGGGCCTGTCCCGGGCTTGACCCGGGGCAAGCCCGGCTCGCGCGGGTCAAAATGACCCGCGTGGCCGGGGACACGTTACCTGGATGTGGGATGTAGGGGGTGGGATGTAGGGGGTGGGAGGTGGGAAGACCGGTTGTGTGCTTTGACCGACAGCACTCAAGCTCGCCCGCGTGCTTTTGAAAAACAAAACCCGCCTCCCACACCCCACCTCCCACATCCTGTTTTTGCCTTTGATAAAAAGAAAAACCCCCCGCACCGCCCTACTTTCCCAGGACCCTGCGGTCCAAGTATCATCGGCGCTGGCGTGTTTCACTTCCGTGTTCGGTATGGGAACGGGTGGGACCACGCCGCTATGGGCACGGGGGGAATCCGATGTTGTGCGTTCGATTCTTGGTTCGAACGTGGATTCCACGAGTGGATCTTTCGGTGGCGTGACGCGGTTGGGACGTGGGATGTAGGAAGTGGGATGTAGGAAGTTGTGACCGTCCTTCTATGAGTGCAGAAAAAGGTCAAGACCTCGGACGATTAGGACCGGTCAGCTCAACGCGTCGCCGCGCTTACACCTCCGGCCTATCAACCCGGTGATCTACCGGGGTCCTTACCTGGTTGACCCAGTGGGAGGTCTCATCTTGGGGTGGGCTTCCCGCTTAGATGCTTTCAGCGGTTATCCCGACCGTACATGGCTACCCTGCTTATGCCCCGGGAGGGACAGCAGGGATACCAGAGGTACGTCCACTCCGGTCCTCTCGTACTAGGAGCAGCTCCCCTCAAACCTCCTGCGCCCGTGGCGGATAGAGACCGAACTGTCTCACGACGTTCTGAACCCAGCTCGCGTGCCGCTTTAATGGGCGAACAGCCCAACCCTTGGGACCTTCTTCAGCCCCAGGATGCGACGAGCCGACATCGAGGTGCCAAACCTCCCCGCCGCTGTGGACGCTCGGGGGAGATCAGCCTGTTATCCCCGGGGTAACTTTTATCCGTTGATCGATGGCCCTTCCACACGGAACCACCGGTTCACTAGGCCCGACTTTCGTCCCTGCTCGGCTTGCAGGCCTCGCAGTCAAGCTCCCTTGTACCCTTGCGCTCTCCGCGCGGTTTCCGTCCGCGCTGAGGGAACCTTTGGGCGCCTCCGTTACGCTTTAGGAGGCGACCGCCCCAGTCAAACTGCCCACCAAGCGCTGTCCCGGCCGATGCCGGTTAGGCCTCCGAACACGTCAGGGTGGTATTTCACCGGCGCCTCCCCCGACCCTGGCGGGCCGGGTTCGCAGGCTCCCACCTATCCTACACAGACGTGTCCAAAGACCAACGCCAGGCTACAGTAAAGCTCCACGGGGTCTTTTCGTCCTGCCACGGGTAGGCCGCATCTTGACGGCCAGTTCAATTTCACCGAGTCCCTCGCTGAGACAGCGCTCCGATCGTTACGCTTTTCGTGCAGGTCGGAACTTACCCGACAAGGAATTTCGCTACCTTAGGACCGTTATAGTTACGGCCGCCGTTCACCGGGGCTTCGGTTCGGAGCTTGCACCCCTCCCCTTGACCTTCCGGCACCGGGCAAGCGTCGCTCCCTATACGTCCACTTACGTGTTCGCAGAGAGCTGTGTTTTTGGTAAACAGTCGCCAGAGCCTGTTCACTGCGGCTGCCTCGGGCTCATCACCCTACGCGCAGCACCCCTTCTCCCGAAGTTACGGGGCCATTTTGCAGAGTTCCTTAGCGAGGGTTCTCTCGCGCGCCTTAGTGCACTTGCACCCGCCCACCTGTGTCGGTTTACGGTACGGGCACTCCACCTTCATCGCTTAGAGGCTTTTCTCGGCTCCCTGGCGTCAGCGGGTTATCACCCCTACGGGCTTCCCCGCGGCCGGCGAGCGTGTGCAGGGCGGATTTGCCTACCCTGCGCCCCCCGGACCGCGGCCGGGCTCATCCATGGCTCCGGTCCGCCTAGCCTAAAGCGTCCCCCCATCGCTCCAGTGGAGTGGGGCCGGAATATTAACCGGCTGTCCATCGGCTTCCCCTCTCGGGTACGCCTTAGGTCCCGCCTAACCCTACGCCGACGACCGTTGCGTAGGAACCCTTGGGCTTACGGCGAAGGGGATTCTCACCCCTTTTATCGTTACTTATGCCTGCATTCGCACTTCCCGTACCTCCAGCCGCCCTCACGGTCGACCTTCATCGGCATGGGGAACGCTCTCCTACCGCGCAGCGGTCATCCCGCTGCACCCGCAGCTTCGGTGCTGGACTTGAGCCCCGATCATTTTCGGCGCGAGGGCACTCGACCAGTGAGCTATTACGCACTCTTTAAAGGATGGCTGCTTCTAAGCCAACCTCCTGGCTGTCTGGGCGCCCTCACATCCTTTCCCACTTAGTCCAGACTTGGGGACCTTAGCTGGCGGTCTGCGTTGTTCCGCCGTTAGGACACGGACGTTATCGCTCGCGCCCTCACTCCCAGGCCTTCACGTACGCCCTTCCGAGTTTGCCAGGGGTTGGTAGGCTGGTAGGCCCCCTAGCCCTAGCAGTGCTTTACAGGCGTACGTTGCCACCTGAGGCTGACCCTAAAGTCATTTCGGAGAGAACCAGCTATCTCCGGGCTCGGTTAGCTTTTCACTCCTAACCCCAGCTCATCCGAAAGATTTGCATCTCTTACCGGTTCGGCCCTCCACGCGGTTTCACCCGCGCTTCAGCCTGGCCAGGGCTAGCTCGCCCGGTTTCGGGTCTACGCGGACCGACTCAGTCGCCCTATTCGGACTCGCTTTCGCTTCGCCTCCGCCTCGACGGCTTAAGCTCGCCGGCCCACGTAAGTCGCAGGCTCATGCTTCAATAGGCACACCACAACCCGTGCCTTCGACGAATCGAAGACGTAGGGCCGTGATTGCTTGTAAGCGCACGGTTTCAGGTTCTATTTCACTCCCCTCCCGGGGTTCTTTTCACCTTTCCCTCACGGTACTGGTTCGCTATCGGTCACCCGGAGTACTTAGCCTTACGCGGTGGGCCGCGCAGATTCACGCAGGGTTCCACGAACCCCACGCTACTCGGGTACCTCCGCCTATCCGCTCACCTTTCGCCTACAGGGCTTTCACCTTCTCTGGCGCGCCTTCCCAGAACGCTTCGGCTAGGCTACGGATTCGGCATGTTGGAGGCCCCACAACCCCGCAGTGCAAGCACTGCGGTTTAGGCTGGTCCCCTTTCGCTCGCCGCTACTCAGGGAGTCGCATTCGCTTTCCTCTCCTGTGGGTACTTAGATGTTTCAGTTCCCCACGTTCCCCCCGTCACCGAGGTGACGGTGACCGGTGTTCCCACCGGCCGGGTTTCCCCATTCGGAGATCCAGGGATCGAAGCCCGCTACCGGCTCCCCCTGGCTTATCGCAGGTAGCCACGTCCTTCATCGGCTCGGGTGCCAAGGCATCCACCGTGCGCCCTTCGTATCTTGACCTTTCAGGACAAGGATGATGTGCAGACAAGCAGGATGTAGGAGGTGGGTTGTGGGATGTGGGAAAAGAAAAAGCCACCACCCGCCGCTTGTCCGCTTCAGGACGGTACTTACGTCACGCCACCTTTCAAGATCCCTGCGCCGGGTAGAGGACCGTGGTCCTTACTGGGCGCAAGACTCAAGATATCAAAGGGGGGGGAAAGTGTCAACCGCCCGGGCCCGACGTCGGCCCGCCTTCCAGGAGCCGTGCGGCGGTGGACGCGTCGGTGATCAGCGCCTGGAAGAGGCCGCCGCGGAGGGCCGCGCGGATCGCGGGCAGTTTGGCCGCGCCGGCGGCCATGGCGACGCGGTGGGGGATCTTCAGGAAGTCCTCCCAGCCGACGGCCAGCACCCGCTCGTCGAGCGGCGTTTTCACCGGGCGGCCGGCGGCGTCGAAGAAGCGCATGAGCACGTCGCCGACCGCGCCCGCCTTTTCGATTCGGGCCATCTCCTCCGGACGCACCATGCCGGTAAGGACGGTGGTGCTCGCGGGGCCCACCTCCCCGAGGCCCACCACGGCCAGGTCGCTTTCGCGGCCGGCGGCCAGGGCGGCGGCGATGCGGCCCTCGGCGAGCAGCGCCGCGCGCGCCGCCGGGCTTTCCACCAGTACCGGAACCGGCAGCGCCTCGAGCCCGCAGCCCAGCGCCGCCGCCAGCGGCCCGCTGATGGCGTAGGGGTTGGCCTGCCCCAGAAAACTGCCGGCCAGCTCGACCACGGTGCAGTCCTTCACCGGCCGCAGCCGCCGCAGATAGGGGCCCATCCGGCCGACGGTGCGGCTCCACCCCAGGCCGAGCCGCAGGCCCGGCTTCAGGCGGGCGGCCAGGTAGTCGGCCCCGGCCGCTCCCATGGCGTCGAGGACGGCCTCCTCGGGCCCCGCGGCCGGCACCACCACCGCCGCTTCCAGGCCGTAGCGCCGGCGCAGCGCCTCCGCCAGCCGGAACGACTCGGGCAGGGGGCGGGTGATGACGAACTGGACCACCCCCTCGGCCCGGGCCCGCGCCAGCAGCCGGGTCACCTTGACCCGGCTCACCCCCAGGCGGCGGGCGACGTCCTCCTGCTTCAGGCCCTCGTGGTAGTAGAGCCAGGCGGCGACGGTGACCAGGTCCTCGGGCTTCATTCCGCCCCCGCGGCCAGCCGGCGGAAGTAGCGGGCGTTTTCGGTCAGGTCGGGCCCGCGCCGGTGCAGGGCTCCGCCGATCAAGAAGATCAGGTCGTCGCCGTAGAGCTCGCGCATCTCGGGCACCCGCTCCAGGCTCATGCCGCCGCCGGGGGCGGGCAGGGCGGGGGCCAGACCGGCGAGCTCGTCCTTGAGGCCGGCGTTGATCTCCGCGCACTCCTCGCGGCTGAAGGCGAAGCGGCCGCCGTAGTTGGGGAAGATGACCGCGTCGGCCCCGGCCAGCCGCTGCAGCTGGCCGAAGAGGGCGTAGTGGCTTATGCCGCCGTCGCCCTTGGGCACGAAGCCGCCCAGGAAGGCCGGGTGGCTGAGGACCAACAGGCCCACCTCGCGCGCCAGCCGCTCCATGCGGTCGAAGCCGACCAGCCCCGGGGCGACCATCACCGCCCCGGCCCCGGCGGCGCGGGCCAGGCGGGCGCGGCGCAGCGTCTCCTCGCCGGGGGCGGTGACGTTGGGGGCGTAGACGGCCTTCAGGCCGCTTTCGCGTTCGGCGCGGGCGACGGCCGCGGTGACCGCCTCGAGCCGCGCCTCGAAGGGCGCGAAGGCTTGGTCGGCCAGCCCGTGGTCGTCCTTGATCAGCTGCACCCCGCCCAAAGCCAGCCGGTAGGCCATCGCGGCCAGCTCCTCAGGCCCCAGCCCCAGCGGCTTGAGGGCGGTGGAGAGCAGCGGGCCGGCGGGTGCGCCCAGAACCTGGCGCAGACCGGCCACCCCGTAACGGGGGCCGGGGAAGCGGCGGGCCAGCTCGGGGCCGAGGCCGATGCGCAAAAGCCGCACGCTGGGCAGCAGGCTGGAGTTGCCGAAGAAGACGTTGAGGAGCTGGGTCAGCTCACCGCCCACGAGCTCAGTAGCGAAGGAAAGCTCGGTGGTGTAGACGCCGGGTTCTATTTCTTCCAGACTCTCGACGCGGGCGACCACCTCGCGCGCGATCGTGCCCCCCACCAGCTCGGCGGGGAACTCGATCGTCTGCTCCACCACCAGCGCCCGGGCCGCCTCCTCGGCCGCCGCCGGCGACTCGGCGGCGATGCGGTAGACGGCGGTGAAGCGGGAGCCGGAAAGGGGCAGGGCGGTATCGTAGCGGGGCTCCGGTGCGTTCATGCGCACCTCCGCCGGTGCGTGGTAGGGGGTACGTGGTACGTGGTAGAAAGCAAAACCACGCACCACGAACCACGAACCACGTACTTCATAGCGCCTCCGCCTTGAAGTCGCCGTGCACCGGCTCCACCCGCACCGCCGCCAGGTCGTCCTCGCCGATGTTCAGGTCCTCGCCCACCAGCTTCTCGATCGCGCGCACCAGCGCCAGCGCGTCGAGGCCGTAGTGGCGCATCAGGTAGGGGCGGCTGCCGCCGTGGGCGTAGGTGTCGGGGATGCCGAGCCGCACCAGCTTCTTGCCGACGCCGTGCTCGGCCATCACCTCGGCCACCTCGGTTCCCAGGCCGCCGACGGTGGTGTGGTTTTCGAAGGTGATCACGCCGTACCTGGGCTGGCTGGCGGCCTCGAGCACCGCCGGGTCGGTGAAGGGCTTGTGGGTGGTGACGTGCAGGTGCTCGATGCTCACGCCCCGCTGCTCGAGCACCTGGGTCGCCCGCATCGCCTCCTCGGTGGTGATGCCGGCGGTGAACAGGGTCACGTCGGCGCCGCGGCGCAGCCGACGGGCGCGGCCGAGCTGCATCGGGGTGGTGAAGAGCCGGGGAATCTGCCCCCGCAGCATGCGGATGTAGACCGGCCCCTCGATGGCCTGGGCCACGTCGAGCACGCTTTCCACGTCGGCGGCGTCGCCGGTTTCGAGCACGGTCATGTTGGGGATCGCACGCATGATGGCCACGTCTTCGATCGCCTGGTGGGTCGCCCCGCCGGGGGTGGTGATGCCGGGCAGGAAGCCGACGATCCGCACCGGCAGGTTGGGGTAGGCGATCGACATCTGCACCTGGTCGAGGGCGCGGCGGTACATGAAGATGGCGAAGGTGTGGACCCAGGGGGTGAACCCCTCGCGGGCCATGCCGCCGGCGGCCGACATCATGTTCTGCTCGGTCATCCCGAAGCTGTAGAAGCGGTCGGGGTAGGTTTCGGCGAAGAGGCGGACCTCGGTCGAGCTGGTCAGGTCGGCCGAGAAGACGACCACCTCGGGCTTGTCCGCCGCCCACCGGACCAGGTTCTTCTGGTGGACCTGGGTTTCGAGCGTCATTTCCGGCCTCCCCACTTTTCGGCGTAGAAGCGCTCGAGCGCCTCCTTTTCTCCGGACCCCGTAAAGCGAATGTAGTGGAACCTGGGCGCCCGTTCCGCCAGCACCTCGACCCCGCAGTAGGGGTTGGTGCGGGCGATGACCACCAGCGGCTTGCCCTCGTGGGGCGTCTCGGCCGCCGCCGCCAGCGCCTCCACGTCGTGCCCGTCCACCTCCACCGCCACCGCGCCAAAGGCTTCCAGGCGCTCCTTCAGCGGTTCGATGCCCATCACCTCGTCGATCTTCCCGTCGGCCGACTGACCGTTGGCGTCGACGTAGGCGATCACGTTGTCGAGCTCGTAGAAGCTCAGCGTCTCCATGGCCTCCCAGGTCTGGCCGATCATGAACTCGCCGTCGGACATGAAGACGAAGTTGCGCCCCGTCTCCCCTTTGCGCCGGCGGCCCAGGGCGATGCCGATCACCTGGCTCAGCGCCTGACCCAGCGACCCGGCCATCAGCTCGTGGCCCGGGGAGTGCTCGGCGCCGATCATCTCGACGGTGCCGCCGTCTTGGTTGAACATCGCCAGCCCCTCCTCGGCCATCCGCCCGGTCTCCACCAGCGTGGCGTAGAGGACCAGGGCGTAGTGGACCGGGCTGATGAAGAAGCGGTCGAGTTCGGGCGCGTGGGGGCCGTTGTACCCGGCGCCGGTGGCGTAGTTCGGGTTCTTGCCGGGCACGCCGCCGAAGGGCGGGGGCACCGGCGGGGCCACCGAGGGGCCCAGCTTCATGACGCGGGTGTAAAGGGTGGCCAGAATCTCGGCGCTACTGCACGCCTGGCTCAGGTAGCCTCCGCCGTTCTTGAGGGTGAAGGCGGTGACCCGGCGGCGGATGCCGTCGGCCACGCGCCGGGTTTCGTCCAGTGGGTTCACGGGTGGCCTCCTTGGGCCTTCCGCACCAGCGCGGGCAGGCTCTTCTCGTAGGGCGGGTAGGCGATCCCCGCCTCGGTGACGATCGCGGAAATCAGCTCGGCCGGGGTGACGTCGAAGGCGGGGTTGTAGACGGGGCTGCCTTCGGGCACCACCCGGACCGGACCGCAGTGGGTCAGCTCACGGGCGTCCCGCTCCTCGATGGGGATCGCCGCGCCGCTGGGGGTCTCGAGGTCCACGGTGCTCGTGGGGGCGGCCACGTAGAAGGGCACGCCGTGGTGGCGCGCGGCGATGGCCAGGTTGTAGGTCCCGATCTTGTTGGCGGTGTCGCCACTCGCGGCGATGCGATCGGCCCCCACCACGACCAGGTCGATGCCGAACTTCTGCATCACGTGGCCGCTGGCGCCGTCGGCGATCACGGTGTGGGGGATGCCCAGCTCGCGCAGCTCCCAGGCGGAAAGCCGCGCCCCCTGCAGCCGCGGCCGGGTCTCGTCGAGGAAGGCGTGCACCTTCTTGCCGGCCTCATGGGCGATGCGGATGATGCCGAGGGCGGTGCCGTAGTCCACCGTGGCCAGCGAGCCGGTGTTGCAGTGGTGGAGGATCCGGGCCTCGTCGGGAATCAGCTCCAGGGCGTGGCGGCCGATCGCCTTGTTGGCGGCCACGTCCTCCTCGGCGATCTTCAGGGCCTCGGCCTCGAGCGCCTGCACCAGCGCCTGCGCCGCACCCGAATACCCCTCCCAGACCCGCTTCATGCGGTCGAGCGCCCAGAACAGGTTGACCGCGGTGGGGCGCGACGCCCTGAGGAGCGCGTCGGCCTCCGCCAGCGCCTCCCCCCGGCGGGCGGCCAGGACGACGCCAAAGGCCGCCGCCGCCCCAATCGCGGGCGCGCCGCGCACGGCCATCTCGCGGATGGCCGCGGCCACCTCCTCGGGGGCGGTGAGCTCCAGAAAGACCTTGGCCTCGGGGATGCGGCGCTGGTCCAGCAGCACCAGCCGGTCCCCCTTCCATTCGATCGAGCGGAACGTGCTCACAGCAGCACCCTCCCCGCGCGCACCAGCGCAGCCAGCTCCTCGGGCCGCTCCAGCGCGCGCCAGCTGGAGATCCAGGCGCGGGCGATGTCGAGGCCCAGGCTCTCGGCGGCGGCGCGCTCGGCCTCGTCCTCGATGGACCAGAAGTCGGAAACGTGGGCCATGCCGATCAGGCGGCGAAACATCTCGGCCGCCCCGAACCCGGCGGCGTCCTGCAAGAGCCGCTTCAGGTAACGCTCGCGGTAACGGTCCGAAGCCCACTCGGCGTGCTGGGCGTCCCGCTCCCAGGCGGCCAGGAACTCGCGCTCGAAGACGCGCCAGGTCTCGGTCAGGCTCTCCAAAATCCAGTCGCGGAAGGCCCGCTTTTCCTCCTCATCGGGCGCGTGGGCCTCGTAGGCGGCGTAGGCCAACGCCAGGTTGCCCAGGTAGGTGCCCAGGTCGTGGCCCATCGGCCCGAAGAAGGCGAACTCGGGGTCGACCACCTTGGTCTCCTCGGCGTTGGCCAGGATCGAGCCGGTGTGCAGGTCGTTGTGGATCAGCGCCTGGGCCTGGGTCATGTAGCGCTCCTTGAGCTCCAGCACCTCGGCCCGCAGGGCGTCGTCGGCGTAGATCTCGCGCACCAGGGGCTCAAGCGGCTTCGAGTAGCGGTTGTTGGGGTGCCGTGCGAAGGGCTGGGTGAAGACCAGGTCCTCCTGCACCTTGCGCAGCACCGGGTTGACCAGCCGCGCCGCCCGCTCCTTCTTCTCGCCCGAGGGCAGGTAGAGGTCGGAGGTGTAGAAGAGCGTCCGCGCCATGTAGCGGCCCAGGTGCTCGGCCGCCCGCGGAAAGCGCACCCCCTCGCGCAGCGCCGCGCGCATCTCGCGGTGGCGGTTCAGGTCTTCCATCACCAGCACCGCGTCCTCGGGGCTGAAGAAGTAGACCTCGGGCACCTGCTCGGGGGCGAACTCGCCCGCCACCCGAAGCACCTCGTGCTCGATGGCCAGCCGGTCCTTGGGCATCTTGAAGTCGGGGTAGCGCCAGGCGTAGCCGAGCGCCTGCTTGACGATCAGCGACCGCCCCGCGGCCGGGTTCTTCACCCGGAAGAGCAGGTTGACGTTGCCGTCGGTAATCGGCTCGGCCGCCCAGTCCCCGGGCCCGCCGCCCAGCAACCCCGCCAGGCCCTTCTGCGCCAGATAGTCCTTGACCGTGGTCTCGTTCAAAGCCGCAAGCTCGCCCACGGCATGCCTCCTCTCACCGGGCCCGGCCCGGTCGCGCTGAACATTTGTTCGTACTTAAACATATTTTCGGCCCAGCATACCGCCGTGCCGCGAAGAGCCGCAAGGGGTGCCTTATGGGTACTTAGTGCGTAGTTCGTGGTACGTGGTAGCGAGGGCTGGCTTGTAGCAAGTGGCTTGTAGCCTGTAGTGGGTCCGTCAGCGGCAAAGGAATTTCGGCTTCGTTTACAGCATGGACCCCGGATCTCGGCAACCTTCGGTTGCCTCGTCCGGGGATACGTTGTTGTTCAAAAAGGAAGCTGATCGTGTCCCCGGCCAAGCGGGTCGTGTTGACCCACGAGAGCCGGGCCTGCCCTGGACCTGATCCGGGGGCCCATGCCGCGGCAATACCCCGCGGTTTGGTCACCGCACGATGAAACGCCCTCCCCTTAGAGGGGGTTGGGGAGGAGGTTATTGGCGCTAACGAAGCCATCGCCCATCATTCGAATCGTGGCCAACCCACATCCCACCCCCAACACCTTATATCCTCATAAACAACCCCCCACCGGCCTTCGGCCACCTCCCCAAGGGGGAGGTTTTCAAGAGTCGCCATCAGACAAAGCGTAGCGCTCACAATGCTTTAAGCTCTGGATTCCAGCTCGTGCAGGTCTACGACCTGCTTGGCTGGAATGACGAGCTATTCGTAGCAGCAGAAGATTGCGGAGATTTCGCGAAATCGGAGCCGGAAAACTTCCGATGGGCAGAACGCCCGTTCGTTCCAAGCCCAACCGCACACTAGTAACTATGTAGCGCGTTACGCTCCGACCTACACTCTACGACGGTCTTCCACACGTCATCCCAGGCAAGCGGCGAAGCCGCGCGACCTGGGATCCAGACCGGGTCACCAAGCCGTGACTGGGGATTGCGCCGGCGTTCTGGAAAAGTGGCTTGTGGTCCGTAGCCTTTGACCTGTGGCAGGCCGGTCTATGACAACGAAACGTTGGCTTCGCGTGCGGCATGGACCCCGGATCTCGGCGGCGACACGCCGCCTCGTCCGGGGATACGGATAAAAGCGGCTCGTAGCAAGTAACCCGTGGTTCGTGGTGGGTTAGTCAACAACAGCGGAATCTCGGGGTGCCGTGCAGCATGGACCCCGGATCAAGTCCGAGGCAGGCCCTGAATCAAGCTCAGGGCAGGCTCACGGGCCT
Organism: Oceanithermus profundus DSM 14977; assembly: GCF_000183745.1. NCBI lineage: Bacteria > Thermotogati > Deinococcota > Deinococci > Thermales > Thermaceae > Oceanithermus > Oceanithermus profundus. Next base: position 2,238,173 of record NC_014761.1, read on the forward strand.
CGCCTGCTTCGCGGCTCGTATGGAATGACAAAGCGGGGCGCGGCGGCGTCAGCCGAAGCGGCGGTCCACCACCAACCCGCCTTCGAGCTCCTCGGCCGTCTCGATGCGGTCCACGCGCAGGCCGGTGGCGTGGCGCACCGCCTCGGCCAGCCCTTCGGGCACGGCCGCGGCCTTGACGCGCAGCACCAGCGCGTCGGTGCCGCCTTCCTTGGTTTCGACGACCACCTGGAAGCCGCGCGGGTCGAGGCCGAAGCCGGCCAGGATGGGCGCGAGCTCGGTGGGGTAGAGCTTGACGCCCTTCACCTTGACCATCGTGTCGGTGCGGCCGAAGACGCCGCGGGGCAGGCGCAGGCCCCGCTCGGTGCGCTCGGCGATGGCCAGGTCGCCGGTGCGGAAACGGATCATCGGCATGAGGGTGCGCGAGAGCGCCGTGACCACCAGCTCGCCGCGCTCGCCGTCGGGCGCGGGCTCGAGCGTCTGGGGGTCCAGCACCTCGAGCACCGCCATCTCGGGAATCTCCCACAGCCCGTCCTGGTCCACGGTCTCCGCCGCCACGATGCCCAGCTCGCTGGTGCCGTAGGCGTCGAGGGCGCGGCCGCCGATGGCCCGCTCCACCCGCTCGCGGTAGCCCGGCACCGAGGTGAAGGGCTCGCCCCCGGCGAGCAGCAGCTCGAAGCGCCCCCCGGCCTCGGCGATCTTGAGGGCGAAGCTGGGGTTGGAGACGAGCGCGTCGAAGCCGAACTTCTGGGCGATCTCGGCGATGCGCGCCGCCTCGCCCGGGCCGTGGGGGAAGACGGTCGCCCCCGCGCGCACCAGCGCCTCGTGGAAGAGCCAGCCCCCGGCGAAGACGTGGTAGCTGAAGGCCACGATCACCCGCTTGCCCGCCAGGCCCAGCCGCGAAAAGTAGGCGCCCAGGGCCTCGGCTTGCGCCTCCAGGTCGGCGGCGGTCAGGTACTCGGGCATCCAGCCCAGCAGCGGGCTGGGGGTGAGGTGCACGAGCGCCGTGTCCGCCGGCGGCAGCGGGTGCTCTTTTAAGAAGGCCACCCAGTCGTCGCGGGTGACGGGCTCGATCTGGGCGAGGTCCGCAGGGGTGAAGGCGCTGGGGTCCACGCCCGCCAGACGTTCGGCGTAGAGGGGGTGTTCCTTGGCCGCGCGGATGACCGCTTGGAGACGTTCGGTCCGGTTCATGGCTTCCTCCTTTGTTAATAGGGTAACGGCCAGGTGCGCAGGTAGGCGCGGATCCGGCCCCAAAGCCCCACGAGCCCCAGCGGCTCGAGGATCAAGAAGAGCAGGATCAACCCCCCGAAGACGACATTGCGCCAGGCCGCCAGCAGCGCCGCGTACTCGGGCCCGAACGCGCCCACGACGGCGTTGAGGAGCTCGGGGATGAGCATCACGAAGACGGCCCCCAGCACCGCGCCGAGCACGGTGCCGGCGCCGCCGACGATCACCATGGCCAGGTACTGCACCGAGATGCCGAAGAGGAAGTACTCGGGCGTGACCGAGCGGTAGAGGTTGGCGAGGAGACCGCCGGCGATGCCGGCGTAGAAGGCCGAGAGCGCGAAGGCCGAGAGCTTGGCGAGCGTCAGGTTCACCCCGGCCACCTGGGCCGAGAGGTCGTTGTCGCGCACCGCGAACCAGGCGCGGCCCGCGCGGGTGGCGAGCAGCCGCTTGCCGTAGAAGAAGAGCGGCACCGCGAAGGCGAGCACCAGGTACCACAGCCGCTCGGCGCGGTCGAGCTCGAGCCCCAGCACCTCGGCCGGCGGCAGGTTGCGCCCGCGGATGCCGCCGGTGACCGGCTCCCAGTTGTTGAAGACCCACAGCGCCAGAAACTGGAAGGCCATGGTGGCGATGGCCAGGTAGACACCCTTGATGCGCAGCGAGGGCAGCCCCAGCACCACCCCGATGGCCGCGGCCACGACCCCGCCCAGGAGGATCCCCAGCGGCGCGAGCGGCCCCGCGAGGTGGCTGGCGGCGTAGGCGCCCACCCCCAGGAAGGCCGCCTGCCCCAGCGAGATCTGCCCCGCCCCGCCCACCAGCAGGTTGAGCCCCAGCGCCCCGATCGCGGCGATGGCCACGAGGGTGAGCACGTAGACCGGGTAACCGGGCAGCAACAGGGGCACGGCCAGCAGCGCCAGCAGCAAAATGGCCAGGCCCGCGCGCCCCAGCGGGGTGCTGGCGTAGGCCTCGTCGGCGGCGTAGCTCTCGCGCACCGCGCGCGCGAAGCGGCGGCTGTAGGCGTCGGTCAGCGTCTTGGCCAGCTCAAAGAACATCGGCGATCCTCACCTCCGCTTGCAGCACGTCCTCGCCGCCCTCGAAGCGGATGGGCAGCTCGAGCCGCACCCGCTCCGCGCCCCCGTAGAGGCCCTCGATGAGCGGCGCATAGCGCACCTCGACGACGTTGCGCTTGACCTTGCGGGTGCGGGTGATCTCCTCGTCGTCGGGGTGCAGCTCCTTGGGCAGCACCGCGAAGCGCCGCGGGCGCAGGGCCTCGGGCATCTGGGCGCTTGCCGCGGCGATCTCGCGCGCGATCAGCTCGTAGACCTCGTCGCGCCCGGCCAGGCTCTGGTAGGTGGTGAAGGGGATGCGCCGGCGGCGCGCCCAGTTCTGCACGTTCTCGGGGTCGATCTCGACGAGCAGGGCCACGAAGGGGCGGTCGTGGCCCAGCACCACCACCTCGCGGATGAAGGGCGAGTACTTGAGGCGGTTCTCGAGCAGCTGCGGCGCGAACCGGGTCCCGTCGGCCAGGTGCCCCACCTCCTTGAGCCGGCCCAGCACGATCAGGTGGCCGCGCTCGTCGAAGGTCCCGGCGTCGCCGCTCTTGAACCAGCCGTCCGGGGTGAAGGTCTCGCGGGTCGCTTCCTCGTTCTTGTAGTAACCCACGAAGACCTGGGGCCCCTTGACCAGGATCTCGCCCTCCTCGGAGATCTTCACCTCGGTGCCCGGCAGCGGCGGGCCCACCGTCTCGGGCGGGGCGTCGCCGGCGGGGTGGGCGCAGGTGGACGCGGCCGTCTCCGACTGGCCGTAGACCTGGCGGATGTCCAGGCCGATGGCGCGGTAGAAGGTGAAGACCTCGGGACCGAGCGGGGCGCCGCCGGTGATGGCCACGCGGGTGGCCGCGAGCCCCATCCGCCCGCGCAGCGGCCGCGCCACCAGCGGGTAGGCCGCGGCCCGCGCCAGATCGAGACCCGGCCCCACGCCCTCGCCGCGGAAGCCCCGGCGCGCCCCCTCCAAAAGCGCGTCCAGACCCCAGCGGAAGACCCGCCGTTTGAGCCAGTCCGCCTCCTGCGCACGGCTCTGCACGAAGGCGGCGGCGTCCTCCCACAGCCGCGGCGGGGCCAGGTAGAAGTCGGGCTGCACCTCCTTCAGGTCCTCGGCCAGCGTGGCCGGCTCCGAGGGGAAGTGCACCAGGAGCCCCAGCGCCAGCGTCTGCACCACGGTGAGCATCTGCTCGCCGATCCAGGCGAGCGGCAGGTACGAGAACAGCCACTCGTCCCCCCGCAGGCCGAGCACGTCGCGCAGCGCGTGGTGGCCCGCCATCAGGTTGGCGTGGCTGAGCATGGCCAGCTTGCTGCGCCCGGTCGTGCCCGAGGTGGGCGCGAGCAGGGCCACGGTCTCGGGCGTAAGCGCCGCGAGCCCCGCGCGCACCGCCTCGCGGCGGGCGCGGCCGGCTTCCAGCACCGCCGAGTAGGGGCGGACCTTGTCCGACCAGTAGCGGCTCATCCCCGCCTCCTCCCAGACGAGGACGAAGCGCAGCCGGTCCAGGTGGGGCAGCACCTTGTCGAGCTGCTCCTCGTCGGCCACCACCACCCCGACGGCCTCGGCGTATTCGAGGAACCAGCCCACCTCGTCGGCCATCGCGTCGGCGTAGAGGCCCAGCGGCAGCGCCCCCAGCGCCTGGGCCGCGAGCTCGGCGGTCACCCACTCGGGGGCGTTCCGCCCCAGCACCGCGAGCACGCCCCCGGCCCCCAGCCCCAGCGCCTCCAGGCCGCCCGCCAGGTCGAGGACCTCGTCCGCCCAGGCGCGCCAGCTGCGCGGCTGCCAGACACCCAGGCGCTTGACCCGGAGCGCCGGCGCCTGCGGGCGCACCTCGGCCCAGCGGAAGAGGGGCTCGAGCAGCGTCCCCTTCACGCCTCCGCCCCCAGGTAGGCCTCGACGACGCGCGGGTTCTCGCGCGCCCCGGCGGGCTCGCCCTCGTAGAGCACCTCGCCGTAGGAGAGCACCAGGACGCCGTCGGAGAGCTCCATCACCGCGCGCAGGTCGTGCTCGACCCAGACGAGGGTCACCCCCCACTCGCGGCGGGCGTCGAGCAGGTAGCGGGCCAGGTCCTGCTTCTCCTCGAGCGCCAGCCCCGCCATCGGCTCGTCGAGCAGCAGCAGCTTGGGCCGCCCCGCCAGCGCCCGCGCCACCTCCACCCGCTTCTGCAGCCCGTAGGGCAGCATCCCCGCGGGCACGTTGCGGTAGGGGGCGAGGTGCAGGTAGTCCATCACCTCTTCCGCCCAGGCGCGCGCCGCTTGTTCGCGGCGGGCCCGCGGCAAGAGCGCCGGGTAGCCGAAGCGCAGGTCGGCCCCCAGCTTGACGTTCTCGAGCGCGGTCATCCCGCGAAAGATCTCCAGGTTCTGGAAGGTGCGCCCCAGCCCCAGGCGGGTGCGCGCCTGGGGGCTGTGGCCGTCCAGGTCGCGCCCGTCGAAGCGCACGTGCCCCTGCTGGGGCCGGTAGAGGCCCGAGAGCACGTTGAGCAGGCTCGTCTTGCCCGCGCCGTTGGGCCCGATGATCGCGTAGAACGCGCCCGCGGGCACCTGGAAACTCACGTCCGCGAGGGCGAGCACCCCCTTGAAGCGCAGCGTTACGTGTTCGACCGAGAGCAGCGGTTCCACCCTACCTCCTAGATCCAGCGCTTGCGCCGGCGGTAACGCTTGGCGCCCAGGAAGCCGCCCGCGCCGGCGCCCAGGTAGAACTCCATCACGTCGGCGTCGCGCTCGGCCGCCTCGCGTTCGCCCTCGAAGACGACGCGGCCGTGCTCGAGCACGTAGACGCGGTGGGCCAGCTTCATGGCCGCGCGGGCGTTCTGCTCGACGAGCAAGAGCGCCATGCCCTTTTCGCGGTGCATCCGCGCCAGCACCTCGAACAGCTCCTCGACCAAGAGCGGCGCGAGCCCCAGCGAGGGCTCGTCGACGACCAGGACCTTCGGGTCGGTGATCAGCGCCATCCCCAGCACCAGCATCTGTTGCTCGCCGCCCGAGAGGTAGCCGCCCTGCTCGTGGCTGCGCTCGGCCAGGCGCGGAAACCAGTGGAAGACCTCGTCCATGCGCGCCGCCAACTCGCCCGCGGGCAGGCGGTGCCCGGCGGCGCGCAGGTTCTCGCGCACGGTCAGGTAACGGAAGATGGGCCGGCCCTCGAGTACCGCGGTGAGCCCCTGGCGGTGCACCGCCAGCGCCCCGGCGGCGGTGACGTCGCGTCCGCCCAGCTCGATGCGCCCGTCGCTGACGCGCCCCTCGTAGCTGGGCAGCAGCCCCGCCAGCGCCCGCACCAGCGTGCTCTTGCCCGCGCCGTTGGGGCCCAGCACGGCCACGGCCTCGCCCCGCGCGAGCTCGAGCGATACGCCGTCGAGCGCCAGGATGACGCCGCGGTAGAGGGCCTTCAGGTTCTCGACCTTCAGCACCTCACACCCTTTCGATGTCGCGCCGCCCGAAGAGGCCGTAGGGCCTCACCAGGACGACGATCAGGACGATGACGAAGGGAATGGCCTCGCTGATGCCGGGCAGGTAGGCCTCGAGGTAGCCCTTGGAGAGCGCCTCGGCGACGCCCACGATCAGGCCCGCCACCAGCGCGCCCCCCACGGACTCGAGCCCGCCCAGGATGGTGACCGGGAAAACCATCAGCCCCAGCTGCACCAGGTGCGGCCCCACCCCCGACAGCCCCGCGAGCAGCGCCCCGCCCACCGCAGCCAGCGCCGCCGAGAGGCCCCAGACCGCGGTGACGATGCGCGGCGCCGGGATCCCCATGGCCAGCGCCGCCACCTCGCTCTCGCTGACCGCGCGGATGAGCACGCCCCAGCGGCTCTTCTGCAGGAAGTAGATCAGCCCCAGGGCCACCGGCAGGCTGATGGCCAGGCTCCAGAAGGCGCGCGGCGGCAGGATCAGCTCGCCGAAGGTGAGCAGCACCGGCGGCAGGCTGCCCGAGAGGTACTTCTGGTCGGGCCCCCAGACGAGCTGGGCGGCGCCGTCGAGGGTGAGGGCGAGGCCGATCGTCGCCATGATCACCGCGACGACCGAGCGCCCGATCAGGGGCCGCACGAAGGCACGCTCCACCCCCACGCCCACCAGGAAGGCGACGGGCAGCGCCCCCAGCATGGCCAGCGGCAGCGGCAGGAAGTGGGCCAGCGTGAAGGTGACGTACCCCCCGACCAACAGGAACTCGCCGATCGCGAAGTTGACCACCGAGGTGGCGCGGTAGACGAGCACGAAACCCATGCTCATGAGCGCGTAGAGCGCCCCGGTCGCCACCCCGGTGAGCAGCAGTTGCCAGAAGAACGTCACGCCAGTTCGAGCCAGTCGGTCAGCGGTTCGTAGATGCCCTTGCCTGCGTTGGCGCGGTAGAGCCGGGTGTAGGGCAGCCGGTGGTTGACGAAGCGCATCGAGTGGATCAGCCCCATGGCGTCGTAGTCCCACATCTTGCCGAGCGCCTTGGTGATCCCGGGCCGGGTCAGCTCACCGGCGGCGGCGGCGCGGCGCATTGCCTCGCCCACGGCCACGCCCACGAAGAAGGCGCCCATGTAGAAGGTGGTCAGGTAGCCGGGCTCCTTGCCCTTCGAGGCGCGCAACTTGTAGATCTCCTGCACCGCGGGTACGCTCTTGTCGTAGGAGTAGGCGTTGTGGTAGGTGGCGATGAAGCCGTCGGCGGCGGGGCCGGCGCGCTTCATGAGGATGACCTCCGAGGAGTAGTAGGTGCCCATGAAGGTGGCGTTCAGGCCGTACTCGCGCGCGGTCTTGACGAGCAGCGGCTCGGCGGTGAGCACGTAGCCCTGGGTGAGGACGAAGTCGGGCTTGGCCTGGCGCAGCTTGAGGATGGTGGGGGTGGCGTCCGAGAGCACCAGCGGCGTGACCTCCTCGGCCACGATGGGCAGGCCCAGCTGCGCGGCGCGCTTCTTGACGTAGGGGATGGGGTCGCGCCCGAACTCGCTGTTCGAGTGCACCAGGGCGATGCGCGCCCCCGGCTTCTTCTCGTGGATGTAGCGCAGGAGCGCCTCCATCATGTCGGAGTAGGTGGGCCCGAAGACCCAGATCCCCGGGTACTTCTCGGGGTCGGCGAGCTCGCTCGAGTAGGAGGTGGCCGAGTAGGGCACCCCGATGCGGGCGATCTCCGGCGCCAGCGCCTTGGAAAGCCCGGTGGAGTCGCCGTAGACGAAGAGCAGCTCCTCGGGGCTCTCCTTGCCGATCACCCGGTTGAAGGCCGCCGTGCCCTTGGCGACGTCGTAGCCGGTGTCCTCGACGATCAGCTCGAGCTTGCGCCCGCCGACGCCGCCCATCACCTCGTTGACGTAGTCGGTGGCGTCGCGGAAGGCGTCGAGCGCGGCGTTGCCCGCGAAGGCGAAGGGGCCCGTGAGCGGCAGCAGCGCCGCCAGCTTGACCGGGCGCGCCTGCGCCCGGGCGAACCAAGGCACGCCAAAAGCGGCCGCGGTTCCGATACCGGTTTGGAGCAGTTGCCTACGTGTGATCTTCATACGTCCCTCCCGTCCCTGCTTGTGGTTTGGGTCCCAGTTTATACCAAACCTCCACCTGCTCCACAAGACCCGCCCCTGGAGCCGGTTTCTGCCCAAACTAGGGAAAAGCGTAGCCCCGGCGTATGCAACCGCCGGGAAGCGGGTCCGCCGCCTGGGGATCGCGGCCCGCGCCACGGGCCTCTCAGCTGCGATTCATTTGCAACTAGGGCCGCGGCGCGGCCAAAGCCGATGCGCTTCGGCCGTTTCGACTTCGTAAAGCTATACGTTTATCCACACGCTGCATATTCGGGGTTTTTGCGATGGGCATCGCGGTTTTTCGGATCTCCACATTTATATTCACAGGTTATCCACAGCCCCGGCGCACCCGCTGTAGAAAAGCCCGCATCCGCGCCTCGTCTTTCACCCCCGGCGCCGACTCCACGCCGCTCGAGACGTCCACGGCGTAGGGGCAGACCCGCGTGAAGAGCTCGGGCAGGCGCTCCGGCGTAAGCCCGCCGGCCACGATCAGGCGGGGATGGTCCGCCAGCGGCTCGAGCCAGCCCCAGTCGTAGGCCTCGCCGCTTCCGGGCCGCGGCCCGTCCACCAGCAGCGCGTCGGCGGGGTACGCCACGAGCGCCGGGTCGGGCGGCCCCGCAAGCCGCACCGCCTTGATCACCGGCAGGTGGCGCCGCAGGGCCTCGGCCCACTCGGGCGGCTCCTCGCCGTGGAGCTGCACCGCCGAGAGGCGCGCGCGCCGCGCCACCTCCAGCACCTCGGCCGGCGGCGCGTCCACGAAGACGCCCACCCGCGCCACGAAAGGGCCCAGCCGCGCCCCGATGGCCGCCGCCTGCTCGGGGGTGACGCGCCGCTTGGAAGGGGCGAAGACGAACCCCACCGCCCAGGCCCCCAGCCGCTCGGCGGCGAGGGCGTCTTCCGCGCGGGTGAGGCCGCACACCTTGGCGCGCACCGGCTCCATAGGCCCAGCCTAATGCATTAAACCGGGCTTAACCCGTCCCACATCGCCCCCGCGCGCGGCAAGCGCTATCCTAAGGACATGGTCGGCCTCCTGCTCACCGCCGTGCTCGCCCTGGCCCCGCTGCCGGGCCTGCCGGCGCTGCCCGACGGCACCGAGGTGCGCATCGTCTCGCCGAACCTGCGCACCGTCTACCTGTTCTGGCGCATCGAGCAGGGGGCGCTGCGGCTGAAGGCGCGCCCGATCCGCCCCCCGGAGAACGCGAGCATCCGGCTGATCGTCAAGACCGGCCGCAGCCTGCACATCTACGAAGGGCGCGTGCGCGGCGACGACATCTACCTGCTGCTCGACACCGGCATCGTCAGCCTGCGCGAGACCTTCATACGGGTCTACCACCTGCGCACCTCCAAGGCGCTGGACTTCTGGAGGGAAAGGAGGGAGGGTGAACCCCGCACACCCCGAACCTACCCCCGAAGACCCTAAACGCATCCTGATCATCGAGGACGACCCCGAGATCGCCAGCCTGCTCCAGGCCGAGCTGGGCGAGGCCGGCTACCGGGTGGACTGGGCGCCCGGGGGGATGCAGGGCCTCGTCAAGCTGCGCGAAGATCCGCCCCACCTGATCGTCCTCGACCTGGGGCTGCCCGACCTCGACGGCTCCGAGATCGCACGGCGCGCCAAGCAGCACGGCGACGTGCCCATCATCGTGCTCACGGCCACCGACGCGGTGGAGCGCAAGGTGCAGCTGCTGCTCGGCGGCGCCGACGACTACCTGACCAAGCCCTTCCACCCCGCCGAGCTGCTGGCGCGCATCCAGGTGCAGCTGCGCCGCGGCGAGGGCGGCGAGGTGCGGCGCGTCGGCGACCTGGAGATCGAGGTCGAGACGCGCCGGGTGCGCGCCGGCGGCCGCGAGGTGGCCCTCTCGCCCAAGGAGTTCGCGCTGCTCGAGCTGCTCTCCAGCCGACCCGGCCGCGTCTTCAGCCGCGACGAGATCGCCCGCCACATCTGGGGCAAGCCGCTGGAGACCGAGTCGAACGTCGTGGACGTGCACGTCGCCAACCTGCGCGCCAAGCTGCGCGAGGCGGGGGCCTACGGCTACCTGCGCACGGTCCGCGGCGTCGGCTACGCGCTGCGCAAGCCGGCGTCGTAGCAGAATACGGTTGTGCGTTACACCACCCGGCTCACCCTGGTCTTCGGGCTGATCTGGGCGCTGATGCTGGCGCTCAGCCTGCTCGGCATCTACGGCGCCCTGCGCGCGGGGCTGGAGGGCCGAATCGTGCACCAGCTGCTCGACGACGCCGGCGCCCTGGCCGAGCTGTACAACTCGGGCACCACCGGCCAGGTGCGGCCCACCGGGGGGACCGCGGTCGCCCTCTACGACGCTTCGGGGCTGCCGTTCCTGCTCGACGAGCCCCAGCACCGCATCCCCGCGGAGGTGCTCACCCAGGCCGACGAAGGGCCGCAGCTCTACCGCGGGCCGGGCTTCGTGGCCGCCTACGTGGCCACCAGCATCGGGGTGCTCGCGGTCTCGCAGGACCTGGGGTTCATCGACCGGCTGCTCGAACAGGTGGCGCGGGTCGCGGTGCTCATCTTCCTGCTCACCCTGCCTTTGGGCTGGCTGCTCGTGCGCGTGGGGGTGGGCTGGGCCAACCGCCCGCTGGTGCGAGCGGCCGAGGAGGTGGCCCGGCGCAAGGGGGCGGACCTCTCGCCCATCCCCTACGACGGCCCCACCGACGAGCTGGGGCGGATCGTCGCCCGCTTCAACGACCTGCTCGCCGAGCTGCGTGAGGCGCGCGAGCGGGAGCGCGTCTTCCTGGCCGAGGTGAGCCACGAGCTGCGCACGCCGCTCACGGTGCTCGCCGGCTACCTCGAGCGCCTGCGCAAACGCCCCGGCGACACCGAGGCGCTGGCCGGGGCCGAGCGCACCGCCCGCCACCTCACCCGGCTGGTGGGCGACCTGCTGGCGCTCGCCCGCGGCGAGGCCGAGCGCACGGTCAACCCCCACATCGTCGACCTGGCCGAGCTGGCCAGCGGCGTGACGGCCGGATTCCCCGGGGTGGGGCTCGAACTGCGGGCGGCCCCCGAGGTGCTGGGCGACCCCGACCGCCTGATCCAGCTCCTGCGCAACCTGGTGGCCAACGCGGTGCGCGCCGCCGGGCGCCCCGAAGGGGTGCGGGTGACCGTGGGCGAGGACGACGGCCGCGCCTGGGTCGAGGTGGCCGACGACGGCCCGGGCATCGACCCCGAGGTGCTGCCGCACCTCTTCGAGCGCTTCGCCCGCGGCCCCGAGGGCGGCACCGGGCTGGGCCTGGCCATCGCCAAGCAGATCGCCGAGGCCCACGAGGGCACGATCACCGTCCGCTCCCGGCCCGGCCACACGGTCTTTCGGGTGGAGCTGCCGGGGCTGGAGGGGGAGGGGTAGGCCGCAGCGCTACGGGGGGATGGAAATGAGGCCGGCTGAAAACCGAACCCCTACGCACCCTGGCGAGGTTTTGCTCGAGGAGTTCCTGAAGCCATACGGGCTGACCCAAAAGGAGCTGGCCGGGCGCATCGGCGTTTCCTACCCCCGCGTCAACGAGCTGGTCCACGGCAAGCGCGGCGTGACCCCCGACACCGCGCTTCGGCTCGCCCGGCTATCAGGCACCACGCCCGAGTTCTGGCTGAACCTGCAGCAAGCCTACGACCTCTACATGGCCCGTCAGCGCGCGGACCACGAAAACATCAAACCCCTGCGCCAGGGCGTCGCCTAGTCCGCGCCGCGCCCGATGGCTGGATTCTGAAGCAGGGGTTTCCCACCTCCCACCCCCGACCTCCCACGCCCTGCCTTCCCGCTACGACCACTCCGGCTCGCCGCGGTAGAGCTCCAGCGGCTCCTCGGCGAGCACCGCGTCCCGGCCAACCTCGATCAGCTCGATCACCTGCGGCGGGCAGCTGGCCACGCAGCCGCCGCAGCCGGTGCAGGCGGCCACCTCCAGCTCGAGCGCGTACTCCTCGCCCTCGCGCGTGCGTTTGACCGCCCCGGTGGGGCAGACGTTGGCGCAGACGGGGCAGAGGGTGCAGCCCTCGAGCACCTGGATGGCCGGCCAGCGCACCGTCCCCTGGCTGCGCGCCGCCGCCATCTTGCGCAGGCGCAGCTCGGCGGGAAGGTCGTGGTCCTCGTCGAGGCCCAGCTGTTCGGGCGGCTCGGGCAGCACCTCGGCGGCCATGCGCCTGGTGCCGCCGAGCAGCTGTTCGAAGAGCTCGCGCCGGCCCACGACCGCCCCGGGCAGGGCCTCGGTGGTCAGGCGCACCTCCAGCTCCGGGTAGTATCGCCGGGCCTCCTCGATGACCTGTTCGAGCGCCTGGGGCACCGTGGGCCCGCCGATCCTGCAGCCCTCGCAGTCGCCCCGGGCCAGGGTGAGCGGGCCGTGGCGGCTGGCCGCCTCGGCGAGCAGACCGGGGGTGAGCCGGCCCAGGCAGAGCACCTCCTGGCCGTGGCCCTCGGCCTTCGAGCACTTGAGCTGGCCGCGGCCCTTGTCGAGTGCCTCCTGCATGGGCCCCAGCGGGAACTCGAGCGCCACCCCGGGGCAGACCTGGGTGCACAGCCCGCAACCGGTGCAGCGGGTGTCGTCGATCTGGACGGTGAAGTGGGAGAGGTCCACGGCCTCGTGGGGGCAGGCCTGCTGGCACAGGTCGCACCCCCCCACCGCGTACTTCTCCACCAAGCAGCGGCTGCCGGTGTAGCGGGGCGTGGGGTCGGTGAGCTTGAGGAACGCCCCGAGCAGGTTGTCGAGGAAGCCCACGCCCGCCCCTTCCTAGCCGCGCCGCGTCCGGACGGGCTCGAGCAGGTCGCGCACCGCGTCCAAGAAGGCGTCGAACTGCGCGAAGTCCATCTGCTGGTTGTTGTCCGACATGGCCACCTTGGGGTTGGGGTGCACCTCCACGTGCACCGCGTCCACCCCCGCGGCCAGCGCCGCCCGCGCCAAAGGCGCCAGCAGGTCGATGCGGCCGGCGGCGTGGGTCACGTCCACCACGACGGGCAGGTGGGTGAGCTGCTTGGCCAGCACCGCCCCCGAGAGGTCCAGGGTGTTGCGGGTCCACTTCTCGTAGGTGCGGATGCCGCGCTCGACCAGGATGACCTGGTCGTTGCCCTGGCTGAGCACGTACTCGGCGGCGTAGAACCACTCCTCCACCGTGGCGCTGAGGCCGCGCTTGAGCAGCACCGGCTTGCCCGACGCGCCCACCTCGCGCAGGAGCGCGAAGTTCTGCATGTTGCGCGCTCCCACCTGGAGGATGTCGGCGTACTCGGAGACGACCCCCACGTCGCGGGTGTCCATCACCTCGGTCACGAAGGCCATGCCGTAGCGGTCGGCCGCGGCCCGCCCCAGCTTCAGCCCCTCGACGCCCAGGCCCTGGAAGGCGTAGGGACTGGTCCGCGGCTTGTACGCCCCGCCGCGCAGCACCTTGACGCCGCGCGAGGCCAGGAACTCGGCCGTGGCCTGCATCTGTTCTTCCGACTCGATGGCGCAGGGGCCGGCGATCAGGAGCGGCCCCGCGCCGAAAACCGCCTCGCGCACCCGCACCCGGGTGTCCTCGGGCCGGGTCTCGCGCGAGAAGAGGAACTTTTGCTTGTCCTCCTGCTCCTCGAGCGCCAGCGTGGCCTTGAAGATCTCCTTGAACAGCTTCTTGACCGTGCCGTCGGGGAAGGGGCCGGGGTTCTCGGCGGTCAGGTAGGCGAGCATCTCCTCCTCGCGCGCCGGGTCGTAGTGGCCCAGGCCGCGCTCGGTCTGGATGCGCCCGATCTCGGAGGCGATGCGCGCCCGCTCCGAGAGCAAGGTGAGCAGTTCGCGGTTGATGCGGTCGATCTCCCGCCGCAGTTCGAGGATGCGCGGTTCCATTCGCCTATCCTAACGCTATTCGGCGTCCACGTCCGCACGGGTGCGGCCGCGGCCGGCGGCGCGCGAGACCCAGATGGAGACCTCGTAGAGCAGCAGGAGCGGCACCGAGAGCAGCGCCAGGTTGAAGGGGTCGGCCGTGGGCGTGATGATCGCGGCGAGGGTGACGATCACCACGATGGCGATGCGGCGGTTCCGCGCCAAGAAGCGCCAGTCGAGCATGCCCAGCTTGGTGAAGAGGAAGCTCAGCACCGGCAGCTCGAACATCAGCCCCACCACCGTCAGGTACATCAGGATCTGGCTCATGTACTTGTCGATGGTGAGCAGCGGGATCACCTGGTCGCTGAGGAAACCCAGCAGGAAGGGCACCGCGAAGGGCAGCAGCACGTAGTACGAAAACACGACGCCCACCGCGAAGGAGAACCCCGCACCGAGGATGAAGGGCACGGCCAGGCGGCGCTCGTGGGGGTAGAGGCCGGGGGCGATGAAGGCCCAGAGCTGGTAGACGATGAAGGGCAGCGCGATCACCAGACCGCCGAACGCGGCGATCTTGAGCGAGACGATGAAGCCTTCGGTGATCGTCTGCTGGTAGAGGTTGGCCTCGATGCCGCGGACCTGGGTGGCCACGTCGAGGGGCCGCTTGAGGATCTTGAGCAGATCGACGCGGAAGGTCCAGGCCACGCCCATGCCCACGAACCAGGCCAGCAGCGCCCGGATGATGCGGGCGCGCAGCTCCTCCAGGTGCTCGACGAGGGGGGCTTCCTGCACGCTAGACTAGGCGTCCCCGGCGGGCTTCTTTTCGGCCTCGGGCGCGGCGGACTGCTGGGGCGCGGGCTTTTCGGGTTCGAGATCCACCGCCTGCTCGAACTCCTGCTTGATCTCGCTGGCGCCCTTCTTGAACTCGCGGATCGACTGCCCCAACCCGCGGGCCAGCTCCGGCAGCTTCTTGGGGCCGAACAGGATGAGCACGATGACCAAGATGACGAGGATTTCAGGCATTCCCAGGTTCATGTCGTCTCCCCCTCTATTCTAGTACCCGACTCCTGAGAATTGGATGCGCGCCGCTTGCGCTCGGCCCAGCCCTCGATGTTGCGCTGACGGCCGCGCGCGATGGCGAGCGCGCCCTCGGGAACGTCGGCGTTGATCGCGCTGCCGGCGGCCACGGTGGCCTCGGCGCCGATGCGCACGGGGGCGATGAGCACCGAGTTGGAGCCGATGAAGGCCCGCGGTCCGATGATCGTGGGGTGCTTCTTCACGCCGTCGTAGTTGGCGGTGATCGTTCCCGCGCCCACGTTGGTCTCGGCGCCCACTTCGGCGTCGCCCAGATAGGCCAGGTGCCCGGCCTTGACCCCGGGGCCCAGGCGGCTTTTCTTGACCTCGACGAAGTTGCCCACGAAGGCTCCGGCCTCGAGCACCGCCCCAGGGCGCAGCCGCGCGAAGGGGCCGGCGACCGCCCCGGGGCCCAGCCGGGCGCCCTCGAGCACACTGTGGGGGCGCACCTCGGCGCCGGGGGCCAGCTCGCTGTCGGTGAGGAGGCTGTAGGCGCCCACGAAGCCGCCCTCCCCGATCCGGGTCCGGCCCCTGAGCATCACCCCGGGCTCGAGCGTCACGTCGGGCGCGAGCTCCACGTCGGGCTCGAGGTAGACGGTCTCGGGCATCACCATGCGCACCCCGTCTTTCATCCAGCGCTCGCGAAGCCGGTCCAGCAGCACCCGCTCCACCGCGGCCAGCTGCACCCGGTCGTTCACGGCCAAAAGCTCGGTGGGGTCGTCGGCCTTGAAGGCCCGCACCGGCAGGCCGCGCTTCTGGTAGACCTCGATCAGGTCGGGCAGGTAGTACTCCCCGGCGGCGTTGTCGCGGTCAATCTCGTCGAGGAAGCCCCAAACGTTCGCGTCGAAGGCGTAGACCCCGGCGTTCACCTCGCGCACCGCCCGCTCCTCGGGGGCGGCGTCCTTGTACTCCACCACCCGCGCGACGTTGCCCGCTGCGTCGCGGATCACCCGGCCGTACTGGGCGGGGTCGTCGGGCTCGAAGGTCAGCATGGCCATGCCGCCGCCCGCGGGCACGGCCCGGGCCAGGCCGGCGAGGGTGCCCGCGGTGATGAGGGGGGCGTCGCCCATGGTGACGACGACCGGCCCCTGCCAGTCCAAAAGCGCCTCGCGGGCGCTCGCCAAGGCGTGGGCGGTGCCCAGCTGCTCGGCCTGCAGCGCGGTGCGCACGCCCAGGGGCTCGAGCGCCTCCTGCACGGCCTCCGCGCCGTGGCCGACCACCACGACGACGCGCTCGGCCCCGGCCTGCTGCGCCGCCCGCGCGGCGTACTCCACCAGCGGCCGGCCCAAGAGCGGGTGCAGCACCTTGGGCAGGGCCGACTTCATGCGCGTGCCCTTGCCCGCGGCGAGCACGACGACGGCGAAGCTCACGCCCCGGCCTCCTCCCCGCTGCGGCCCATGCGGTAGAGCATGTAGAGCGCCAGCACGATCAGGGGGATGGAAACGAGCTGGGTCGCCGTGAAGAAGCCGATCCCCGCCTTCTCGTTGAGGTAGACCGGCCACCACAGCGGGTTGAGCCGGAAGGGCTCTTCGACGAGGCTGCGCAGCAGGCTGTACCAGAGCACGAAGTTCCAGAACGCCCAGCCCGCGGGCCGCTTCTGCCGCCACCAGTAGAAGACCAGGCCCAGCAGCACCAGCCCGATCACCGCCCCGTAGATCTGGGTCAGGTGCACTGGGCCGCGCACCACCTCACCGCTGCAAAACCCCCAGGCCAGCTGCCCGGTGCTCGTGCAGATGCCCGGGAACCCGGTGGCCCAGGCGGGCCAGGTGTAACCGATGGCCCAGTCGGTGAGCCGGCCCACGGTGTCGGAGCCGTTCATCAGGTTGCCGATGCGGCCGCCGATGATGCCCAGGGCCACGCCCGGGAGCGCCGCGTCGAGGTAGACGTAGGGGGGCACCCCGTTCTTGCGGGCGAAGTAGACCATGGGGATCAGGCCGCCCAGGATGCCGCCGTGGAAGGCCAGCCCTCCCTGCCAGATGTAGAGGGCGCTGATCGGGTTGGCCGCGAAGTCGCCCCAGCTGGTCAGCACGTAGACGAGCCGGGCCCCGATCACCCCGGCGATCACCGCCCAGAAGACGGCCTCCTCGAACTTTTCGGGGTCGTATCCCTTGGCGGCCACGTAGCGCCGCGCCAGGTAGTAACCGACGAAGATGGCCGCGGTGATCAGGAAACCGTACCAGCGCACGGTCAGCGGCCCGATCTCGATCATGATGGGATCCATGCCCTACCCCCTCCCCAGCGCCCGCGCCAGGTCCTCTTCGCTGAACGCGCCCTCCACCAGCACGACGCCCTCCCGGAGGACGGCGGGCAGCTGCCGCCCCTCGGCCAGCTCGGGGCGCTCGTCCACGTCGATGCGCTCGTAGGGCAGGCCCATCGCCCACAGGTAGCGTTCCTGCTGATCGCAGGCCAGGCAGTTCTTCTTGGCTAAGTAGATGTACAAGGGCGTCCCTCCGATTCCCTAGAATATCCTTTGGATCACCAGCCAGCCCATGGCCACGTGCACCAGCAGCTTGGCCAGCACCCCGCCGAGCACCCCCAGCAGGCTGCCCCAGGCCGCCCGCAACGCGTCCCGTCCGGTCTTGCCGGCGATCAGCTCGGCCACCAGCGCGCCCAGGAAGGGCCCCACCAGGATCCCCAGCGGACCCAGCACGACCGCGCCCACGAGCGCCCCGATCACCGCGCCCCAGATGCCCGCGCGCCCGGCCCCGTAGCGCTTCGCCCCCAGAGCCCCGGCCACGTTGTCGAGCGTCATGGCCAGAAGCCCCAGACCGATCAGCCAGGCCCAGTCGGTGCGCGAGAGCTCGCTGAACCCCACCAGCGCCTCGTGCAGCAGCGCCGCGCCCCAGATGACCAGGGTGGCCGGCACCATGGGCACGAAGGTGAGCACCAGCGCTGCCAGCCAGAGCAGCACGAAGAGCACGTCGGCGGTCAGGTTCATCGCCTTTCATCCTACCCAGCGGCATGAGAACACCGCAGGAAAACACAAAGGGCCGGGGCGGCCCAAACCGCCCCGGCCCTACCAAAACCGTTAAGGGCTGCCGGCCCCGCGCTGATTGAAACGCATGAAGCCGCCCGGCCATTTCTCAGGACCACGTTGCAGAACGGGCTCAGAAGCACCCAGGGGTTGCAGCTCGCCCCTCCTCAGCTCGAGCGTTTGTTGATCTGCCGATCCTACAGCCACGTCCCAGGAAGGGTAGCATTCCCATCCAAACACACCCTCGATAAGGTAAGGAACCAGCGACCCATCCCCTGCGCGATGCAATTCGATGTTTTGCGTCCAATACACGGGCGGCACGCCGTCCACGCCAAAGAAGGTTTCGTCGGAGCGGAAGAAGGCGTTGCCCTGCCCAATCCTGCAATAGCGAATCTGGTCGGGCGGAATAAACGCGTCGAAATCGTAATTCATGGTCGCAAGCAGGTTGCCCTCGTCGTCGCGCAGTTCCGCCCCTTCGAAGAAGACCTCGGCGAACGGGTGGAGGGCGAACTGCCAGGCCCGATAATCGAGCGGGATCGCTTGGTCGATATCGCCCGTCGTGCTTATCTGAACTAGGGCGTTGGCTTCCGTACAAACCTCACCTCCGTTGCCGTCGGGTACGCAGTAGCGGGCACTGTTGTACACGGCGCCAGGGAACCGGTTGTCATGGATGGTGAACGACAGGGGCGCACTCAATCGCGAAGCCATGCGCTCGACCCTGGTGTATCCTTGCTGGACCTTTGGGTGAACTAAATAGAACGAGTTAACTTGGTGAAGGCCTTCGTCAAAGGCGCAGCTGGATGTCCACGAGAAGAAGGGCACTTCGGGAAAGCTCGACCAGTCCCAATCGTTCGCCTCGTCCGGGCGGTGCAGGTCGTGCACCCCCACCCAGGGAAACCGGTGGGACGTGTAGTTTGCATGCTCAACGATGAAATCAAACAGGGGTTCGTCGTACTTTGTTTCGATGTAGTTACCTTCGCCGTCGTACACATCGTAGGCGTACATTTCACGTAGATGGTCGGCCCCGCGCACGGTGACGGTTCCGGTGATGCGCCCGCAGCGCTTTTCGGGCTCGACGTTCGGTAGGCCGCCGTTATAGCTTTCCGGCTCGAAACGAACGTCCAGCTCGGCGCACATTAGCCGCACCGGAACCTCGAACTCCAGCTCGGGGTTTTGTGTGCGCACCCTGATCTTTCCTTCCTTTTCCACCGCGCCGTCGCAAAAAGCTTGGGCGGATTCCACATCGATCACCTCAGTGAACCGCTGCCCGGGTTGGAGGGTGCCCGCCGCCGGCTCCAGGCGCAACCAGTCGGGCAGGACCAGCTCGTAGGTCATGCCGCTCTCCTGATCGTCCGGGTAAGGGTCGGGCAAACCCACGAAGTCGAAGTCGCCTTCGGGCACCGCACCCCAGCCCGCATCGGCGGCGAGCAGGTAGTTGATGGTGCACTGCCCGGGTTCCGCCAGCTCCACGAATACGTATTTTTCGTTGTTCTTGACCTCCGCCACCCGGCACCGGCTCAGGTCGCCCTCGGGGCAGACGAAAACTACCGGCGGCGTGGATGAGCTGGACGGGATCAGCGCGTTCGGGATAAAAACGCTGGGAATCTCGACCGCATACGTGAAGTCGTCGACCTTTTCGAAGCCGTACCAGGTGGAAGCCTCGGTGGAGGCCACCTCGAAGAGCGACGCGTCGAACCGGTAGGGTTTTCCGGGGTCGAACTTTGCCGTGAGCCCCATGCCGGCAACGAAGAGCCTTGTACCCTTGGTAAAGCTCGTGGGGATGCCGCATGTTGTTGGGACGACGTTGACCGAGCTGGTTCCAAAGTCGCGAAGCTCGCAAATAAGAGCGTTGTGGTCCATTCCAGTTAGATTTCCAGGGGAAACGGTTTTGGAGGGCCTGCCGGTGCGCGGGTCTTTGGCGTAGGCACATGATCCGTAAAATCTGTTGGACAGCGGGAAGTCGATCATGCCGTGCAACACCAGGCCGCCGGTAACTAGAAAGTCGGAGGTGGCCATGTGCAGGATGCTTGGCTTTTTCCCCTCCGCCACCTGGCTGTCCACCAGAAGCGACGGGTAGGCGTCTAGGTCATGGTCGTCGTACCACGTCGTGCCCCCAATGTCGGGGGTGTTGATTAGGGCAACCTGATCGCTGATCGCCAGATCGTCGGGTTCGGGCCGGCCCTCATGTTTCTGGCAATCGATGCACAGGTTGTGATCGCCGATCACCAGTACGCTTGCGCTTCCATTAGAGCTCCGCAGGCCGCGCAACCTGTCCGTTAGCTCGTTGATCTGCCGGGCGCGCACGAGGTTGTTCGACGCACTCGAGGGGCTGGCCAGGTGGGCGTTGTAGAGGTCCAGGGCAAACCCGTCGACGCTGCTGAGAAGCTGGGTGTACAGGTAACCCGTGTCGGCCGCTCCGCCGGTCAGGTATTGGCGCTTGTCAGGGTCGGCAAAGGTGAAAGCGGCGGTGTTGACGATGGTGCATTCGTACTGCTCGCAGTAGTAGTCGAGTTGCACCGACGGATCAAGCCTCTCCCACTCGGCGAGAATCGTGTTGATGACACGAGGTTCAACTGGCGCAAACCCGTTGTCAATTTCACAAAAATCCCCCACCCTTTTGTCCTTGTTAGGTGGTGGCCTGGCGCAGTAGGTGTCCTCGACCATCATTTCTTGGAAAGTAACGATCCCCGGTTGATTCACATAGAGCCGCCGAATGATCTTTCGGATGGTGTTTTCACTGCAGAGCTTATAAAAACATTGTTTCGTCCTTTGTCCAACGTTCCAGGTCAACACACGTAGGCTTCTACCTCCCTGCGGTTCAACGCGCTCACCAAAAGAAAGTTTTGTCTCTTCCGGGGCCTTGAGCTCCCCGATCTGAGAAACGGTGCCGCCGGGGCGGCCGCGGCAGGCCCCGCTGAAGCTGTGGAAGTCGATGGCGGGAATGTTGGGGTTGATCCGGCCTCCGGCCTCGACGCAGTTTTGGTTGGCCCACACCTTGGGGAACTGGAAGACGTAGTAGTTCTGGTGGCGGCTGTCGAGGCCGGTGATCTGCACCTCGATGTAGCCCTGCCCTTTTTCTTCCGTGCCGGGGCCGATGTCGGAGAGGTGGCAGAACCAGTAGTTCTTATCGCCTACGCTGTCGCCTTCTTCCCCTATCCAGCTGCAGACCTCGGTGTAGTGGGTGCTGTTCTTGGCGGGGGCGACGGCTTGCTTCAGGGAGAGGCGCAGGGTGGCGGGGTAGATCAGCAGGTTCTGGAGCTCGGCGTTCTCCCCGGTGAAGGGGTTGTGGCGCCAGACCTCGGCAGCGGCGATCAGGGTGGCTTCGGGGGGGACAGGGCCGGGGGCGTCCAGGGGCAGGTCCTTGAGCGTGATCTTTGCGGGGCGGTCCCCGTAGACGGCGTTTTCGGGAATGGCCAGCTCGGCGTTTTCCGTTCGGATCGTCCCGCCGCCCCTGCCGATCTCCACCGTGGTTTCGGGAGCGGGTGGAGACGCTCCGCCTCCGGGAGGGTTGGGGTTGCCGGGCGGGCTCTGGCCGGGTTTGGGGCCGCAGGCGGCAAGCATGATAAGCAATAGTGCAGCCAATAGGGATGCGGATTTGACATTTCTCATAGCATCACCCCAAAGGTGCTTTTTGCGGCTTGATGCAGTATGCTTTCTCATTGTGCGGTAGAATTAAGGAATAGTAGCCGCTTGGAGGGATTATAGCATGGCCACTCCGGTCGGGGCTACGGGCTCTCGGGTTCCACTGGGCGGGTGAGGGGGACGAGCTCTTCCGGGGCCTTGAGCTCCCCGATCTGAGAAACGGTGCCGCCGGGGCGGCCGCGGCAGGCCCCGCTGAAGCTGTGGAAGTCGATGGCGGGAATGTTGGGGTTGATCCGGCCTCCGGCCTCGACGCAGTTTTGGTTGGCCCACACCTTGGGGAACTGGAAGACGTAGTAGTTCTGGTGGCGGCTGTCGAGGCCGGTGATCTGCACCTCGATGTAGCCCTGCCCTTTTTCTTCCGTGCCGGGGCCGATGTCGGAGAGGTGGCAGAACCAGTAGTTCTTATCGCCTACGCTGTCGCCTTCTTCCCCTATCCAGCTGCAGACCTCGGTGTAGTGGGTGCTGTTCTTGGCGGGGGCGACGGCTTGCTTCAGGGAGAGGCGCAGGGTGGCGGGGTAGATCAGCAGGTTCTGGAGCTCGGCGTTCTCCCCGGTGAAGGGGTTGTGGCGCCAGACCTCGGCAGCGGCGATCAGGGTGGCTTCGGGGGGGACAGGGCCGGGGGCGGGAAGAGTATGGGGGATGGAGCGGAGGGTGACGAGGGCGGGCAGGGGCGGGAGGAGGCCGCCGGCGGGGATGCAGAGGGTGGCCATCCGGTCGGGGGTGGTGAGGCAGCCGCCCAGGGAGGGGAGGAAGAGCTTGGTGGCGGTGGGAATCAGGGCTTTCTGTTTGGGGTTACCGGAGGCGTGAACGCTGGGGTAGGGCAGGCCGGGGAGGTAGTAGAGGGCGAGGGCCAGGGCGGCGGTGTACAGGTAGGGGCGCAGCTCGGGACGGAAACGGGGCCGAGGCGGGCCGGGGTCGGCATGGGAGGCTTGGGGAGATCGCGAGGTTTGGACGCTGCGGTAGAGGACGCGGACCGGGTGCAGCCCAGCGGCGAACAGGAGGTGCAGCGCGGCTAGGGCGAGCAGGGGAAGGACGAGGAAGAAGGCGAAGCGGAGGTGGCCCAGGAGAACGGCGAGGGGGAGGGGAAGGGCGGGGTCGGCGAGAGGGGTGGGGACGAGGGCGGGGAGAGTGGAGCCAAGACGGTTGGAAAGGCCGGAAAGGTCGGCGTAGTTGAAGACGAGGGCGTAGAAGAGAAGGAAGGTCAGGTAGAGGAGAAAGAGGAGGAGGGTAGGCCAGAGGAGGCGGGTCTTGCCAGGTCTCATGGTTTCCTTCAGTGCTCATGGCGGCAGCCTCGGCAAACGGGGTTCACATAGGGTGGCTACGAAGAGCGGGGTGGGCTGCTTGGAGAAATTATAGCATGGAAGGCTGGGGTAGCGCGGGTGAACTCCCGTGCACCCCGCACGCGATGGGCGGCGTGCGGCCGCGCACGAGGCGTAGTAGGCTGATCGAGAGGCTGACCCACGGGTCAAACACCATGGAGCCATCCAACACGCGCCTGACCCCGATCGACGTTTCCGCCCTGCTCACGCTGTACTTCATCTGGGGCGGGGCCTACCTGGCCAACAAGCTGGCCATCGCCACCATCGACCCCTTCATCATGCTGGCCATCCGGCTGGGGGCCAGCGGCCTGCTTCTCTTCGTGCTGCTCCGCCTGCTGGGCTGGACGCTGCCGAAGGGCCGGGAGGTGCTGGGGTCGTGGCTGATCGGCCAGCTGCTCCTGGTGGGCGGCATGGGCGCGGTCGTTTACGCGCAGCAGTGGGTGAGCTCGAGCCTGGCCGCGGTCATCGTCTCGACGATGCCTTTGTGGAACGCATTTTTTGCCAATTTTCTGGGCCGCCGGACCCGCGGTGTGGAATGGGCGGGCATGCTCCTGGGCCTGGCGGGGGTCTACCTGCTCGCCGGAGAACCCGACCTGAAGCTGGACCCTGGTGCGCTCCTCGTCTTCGTCGGCCCGGTCAGCTGGGCCTTCGGTTCGGCGATCAGCACGCGCGTGCCCCAGGCACCGGGGCTGATGTCGAGCGCGGTGCACATGATGGGCGCCGGGCTCAGCTTCACCGTGATCGCGCTCCTGGCGGGGGCGCGCTGGCACGAACCCAGCGTAGCTTCGCTGCTGGCGCTCGGCTACCTGGTCCTGCTGGCGGGGGTGGTGGGCTACAGCGCCTACCTGCACCTGCTGGCCCGGCCGCTCAGGCCCGCCCTGGTCACCAGCTTCGCCTACGTCAACCCGCTGGTGGCCCTGGCGCTGGGCATCGGTTTCGCCGGCGAGCGGCTCACCCAGGCGGGCCTCGCCGGCGTGGGGCTGATCGTGCTGGGGGTGGGGCTGGCCGTCAGCGGCCGCGGCCGCTGACCCTTTACGCCCGCGCGCCGCGGTTCAGGACCACCCCCAGGGCGATGAGCGCGCCGCCCAGCAGCACCCCCGGGGTCAGGGGCTGCCCCACCAGGAAGACCGCGAAGAGGGCGCCGGCGAAGGGCTCGATCAGGGCCACCAGCGTGGCGATGCGCGCCGGCACCCGGCGCACCCCGAGCAGGAAGAGCCCGAAGGGCAGCACGGTTCCGAAGATCACCAGGTAGCCCACGGCCAGGGCCGCACCGGCGTCGAGCGCCAGCACCTGGGCCCGCTGGGCCCAGAGCACGGGCAGCGAGAGAAAGGCCCCCACGCCGGTGGCCACGCCCAGGCTGGTGAAGGCGGGGGTGCGCAGCCCCTGGGAGCTGGCGGCGTAAAAGGCGAAGGAAAACGCCGCGAGCAACCCGTAGGCCACCCCGATGGGGCGGCCCACCCAACCCCCGGCCGAGGACGAGCAGGTAGGCCCCGGCCACCGCCAGCCCCACCCCCACGAGGCTGCGCGGCGCCAGCCGCTCGCGCCGGAACAGCGCGTAGAGCGTGAGCAGCACCGGCGCCAGGTACTGGAGGAAGATCCCGGTCGCCACCGTGGTGGCGTCGATGGCCAGGTAGTAGAAGGCCTGCGCTCCCGCGAGGGCCAGCCCGACGCCGAACAGGCGGGGGTACTCGCCGCGCTCGGGCGGCTGGCGGACCACCACGGGCAGCAGCACCAGGAAGGCCAGCCCGAAGCGCAGGGGGATCAGCACCTCGGGGGGAATCGACTGCATGAAGCGGCCGGCCAGGGCCCCGCCCAGCCCCCAGAGCAGCGCGGCCAGCACGACGTAGATCAAGGCCCGCCCCGCACGTTACCCATCCGGCGCCTCCACCCCGCCCTCAAGGGGCGCGCCGGACCTCGCGCTCCAGGAAGTCGAGCGTCTCGCGGTAGAAGTCCCGGACCGTCTCCGGCTTCTTCCAGCCGTGCCCTTCGCCCTCGTAGACCTTGTAGCGGTGGGGCACGCCGCGCTCGCGCAGGATGCGCACCAGCGCCTCGGCCTGGTTCGGGGGCACCACCCGGTCCTCGGAACCCTGGAAGACGTAGAGGGCGTCTTGGATCCGGTGCGCGTGCGCCAGCGGCGAGCGCTCGCGGTAGCGCGCCGCCGCCTCGGGCAGGGGCCCGACCAGCCGGTCGGTGTAGCGCGACTCGAACTTGTGGGTCTCGCGGGCGAGTCCGAAAAGATCGGTCACGCCGTAGAAGCTCACCCCCGCGCGGTAGACGCCGGGGAAGCGGGCGAGGGTCATCAGCACGGTGTACCCGCCGGCGCTGCCGCCCAGGACGGCGAGCCGGCGGCCGTCGGCGCGGCCCGACTCGGCGAGGAAGCGCGCCGCCGCCGCCGCGTCGGCCACGTCCACCTCGCCCCAGCGGCCGTAGAGGGCCTCGCGGTAGCTGCGGCCGTAGCCGGTCGAACCGCGGTAGTTGAGCTCGAGGTAGGCGTAGCCGTTCGCCGCGAAGAGCTGGGCCTGGGGATTGAAGGCCAGGGTGCGCTGGCTGGTGGGGCCGCCGTGGACGCTGACGACCGCGGGCGGCCGCTCCGCCCCGCCGCTGGGCGGGTAGAAGAGGCCGTGCACCCAGGCGCCGTCCTCGGCCTGGAAGCGCACCCCCTCGGGCGCCGCGCCCCCGCCGTCCAGGCCCGCGGGCCAGCCGTAGGCGCGGGTCTGCCACGCCTCGCCGTCGTAGAAGACGACGCGCTCGCCCTGGTCGGGGCCGCTGGCGAGCGCGGCCAGGCCCGCTTCGTCGCCGCTCAGCGAAGCCAGCCAGGCCGCGCCTTCGGGCAGGGGCAGTTCTTCGGGGGCCCCACCCGTCAAACGCCAGAGGTGCGCGCGGCCCGCGCGGTTCTCGCGCAGGTAGAGCGCGCCGCCGGGGCCGAAACTCATCACCCGCTGCGCCTGGGACCAGGCGGGCTCGATGAGCGCCCGCTCCTCCATCCACACCGACCGCTCGCCGGTTTCGAGGTCCAGGCGCACGAGCCGGTCGAACTCCGCGCCCTCGGGGTTCTCGATCCAAAAGAGCCCGCGGCCCTCGGGGTCGAAGAGCGGCTGGAAGACCGGCGTGCGCGCCCCGCCGGCGAGCTGGCGCACCTCGGCCGGCCCTCCGCCCTCCACCCGTGCGAGCATCAACCGCGCGCCGTCCCAGGGCATGTTCGGGTGGTCCCACTCCACCCAGGCCAGCCACGCGCCGTCCGGGCTCCAGGCGGGCTGCATGTAGAAGTCGGCGCCGCGGGCCCAGACCCGGGGCCAGCCGTCCGGGTCGGCGCCGGCCACGGCCAGCACGTCGCGACCCTCGTGGTGGTGCACGTAGACGACGCGCGCGCCGTCGGGGCTGGGCTGGGGATCGGCCGCTGCGCCGAAGGGCGGGGTGAGGGGGACGGGTTCCCGGCCTTCCCGCGGCAGCCTCCAGACCCGCCCCTCGGCCACGTAGAGGACCGCGTCCCCGTCCAGGTTGAAGGCGCCGCCGCCGTAGCCCACGCCCGGGCTAAGGGCGTGGTCCGGCGCGTACCGCCGCGGCGCGCCGTCCCAGCCCGTCAGCACGGTGCGCCCGCCCTCCTGTTCCGTCCAGTAGACGCGGCCGCCGCGGGCGCGCACCTCGGCGTGCGCCCCCAAACGGGCCCGCGTGAGATCCCTGGGGCTACGTACGCTCATGCCCCAGTCTACGCAGCCACAGGGACGCACGCCACCGCCGCGGGTGTACCCTAAAAAGGCCACAGGAGGCGTTGCGCCATGGCCGACCCCGTCCACACCAAAACCGAACCCAACGGCCGCTACCTGATCGCCCTCTCCGTCGCCGCCCTGGGCGTCGTCTTCGGCGACATCGGCACGAGCCCGCTGTACGCGGTGCGCGAGGCCTTCGGCGAGCACTACGGCCTCGCCCTCACCGAGGCCAACGTGCTGGGCGTGCTCTCGCTCATCTTCTGGTCGCTCGTGGTGGTGATCTCGCTGAAGTACCTGACGCTGGTGATGCGCGCCGACAACCACGGCGAGGGCGGCATCATGGCGCTCACCGCGCTGGTCATGCCCAGCAAGCTGCGCCGCGGTCACTGGCGCTACCTGGCCGTGATGCTCGGCCTCTTCGGGGCCTCGCTGCTCTACGGCGACGGCATGATCACCCCGGCCATCTCGGTGCTGAGCGCGGTCGAGGGGCTGGAGGTGGCCGCGCCCCGGCTCGAGCCCTTCGTGATCCCCGTGACCGTAGGGATCCTGCTCGCCCTCTTCCTCTTCCAAAGCCGCGGCACCCAGCGGGTGGGCGGCCTCTTCGGTCCCGTGACCCTGATCTGGTTCACCGCCATCGCCGCGCTGGGCCTGGCCCAGATCGTGCGCAACCCCTACGTGCTCACCGCGCTCAACCCCTACCACGCGGTGCACTTCTTCACCGCGAACGGCGCCACCGGCTTCTGGGTCCTGGGGTCGGTCTTCCTGGTGGTCACCGGCGGCGAAGCCCTCTACGCCGACATGGGCCACTTCGGGCGCACCCCGATCCGGCTCACCTGGTTCTTCGTGGTGCTGCCGGCGCTGCTGCTCAACTACTTCGGCCAGGGGGCGCTGCTGCTGGCCAACCCCGCGGCCGTGGAGAACCCCTTCTACCTGATGGTGCCCGGCTGGGCCACCTACCCGATGATCGCCCTGGCCACGGCGGCCACGATCATCGCCTCGCAGGCGGTGATTTCGGGCTCGTTCTCGCTCACGCGCCAGGCGATGCGGCTGGGCTTCCTGCCCCGGATGACGGTGGTGCAGACCTCGAGCCAGGAGATCGGCCAGGTCTACATCCCCACGATCAACTGGATCCTGATGTTCGCCACCGTGGGCCTGGTCCTGGGCTTTGGCTCCTCGAGCCGCTTGGCCGCGGCCTACGGCGTGGGCGTGACCACCGACATGGTCTTCACCACCCTGCTGTTCGCGGTGGTGGCCTGGAGCCTGTGGAAGTGGCCGCGCTGGGCCGTGGCGCTGCTGACGCTGGTCCTGCTCGGCGTCGACCTCAGCTTCTGGGCGGCCAACATCGTCAAGGTGCCCCAGGGCGGCTGGTTCCCGCTCGTCGTGGGCGCGGTGATGCTGGTGGTGATGACCACCTGGCACCAGGGGCGGGCGCTGCTCTCGAGCGTGCTGCAAAAGGACGCCTTCCCGCTCGAGCGCTTCCTGGAGACCCTGGCCGCGTCCAAGAACCCCCCGACGCGCGTCCCCGGCACCGCGGTCTACCTGACCCGCAACCCCGACGTGGTGCCGCCGGCGCTGCTCAGCAACCTGCGCTACAACCACGCGGTCCACGAGAACGTGATCGTGGTCAGCGTCGAAACCGAGGAGATCCCCCGGGTGCTGGGCTCGCTGCGCGCCGAGGTGAGGGCGCTGGACCTGGGGTTCACCCGGGTGGTGCTCCACTACGGGTTCATGGAGCACCCCAACGTGCCCGTCGCCCTCTACGACATCGCGGAGCTCGAGCTGGACCCCGACAACACCTACTTCGTCCTGGGCCGCGAGATCGTGCTGCCCGAGGGCAAGCTGGGCATGCCCCGCTGGCGGGAACAGCTCTTCGCCGTGCTGCAGCGCAACGCCCTGCCGGCCACGGCCTTCTTCGACCTGCCCCCCGCGCAGACCTTCGAGGTGGGGCACCTGATCCGGCTGTGACCAGCGGCGCAAGCTAGGTGCAACCCGCGTCAGTGAACAGCAGTACGAAGCTGGACCGGCTACACTATTACTATGGCGTTGGCGCCCGACGAGTTGGTGCCCGGTTCCCGGATCGAGGGCCTCGTAGCCACTGGACCCGTAACGGTCCACGAGGTCAACCATCTCGACGGCGTAATCGAGATTACTTTTCGGGATGCTTCCGGCAGCATCCACCAGCGCCTGCTATACCCCAACGATCTAGAACAACTTCGTCTGCTGAGTGAGGTTCGTTGGCCCATGTCGGCCAGCGCGGACGATTTTCGCCTAGCCGCCGAGGCCCGCCGCCTGCGCCTGGCCCACCTCTTCGACCCCATGATGGCGGTGCACACTTCGCTGGTCGAGCCGCTTCCCCACCAAATCGAGGCCGTATACGGACACCTCTTACAGCGCCGTCCCCTGCGCTTCCTCCTTGCCGATGACCCCGGCGCCGGCAAGACCATCATGACCGGCCTCTACATGCGCGAGTTGTTGTTGCGGGGCGACTTAGAGAGAGCGCTGGTGGTAGCGCCCGGGGCACTGGTGGAACAGTGGCAGGACGAGCTCGACAGCAAGTTTCACCTCCCCTTCGAAATCTTCAGCCGTGAGCGCGTGGAACTGTCCCGCAGTGGAAACCCGTTCCTGGAGGGGCCGTACTGGATAGCGCGCCTCGACCAGGTTGCCCGCAACGAGGACTACCAGGAAAAACTGACCGCCGTAGACTGGGACCTCATCGTCGTCGACGAGGCGCATAAACTTTCGGCAACGTTCTTCGGGCGCGAGCTGAAGAAGACCCAAAGGTACCGCCTGGGCGAAAAACTCTCGCAACATACGCGCAACTTTCTGCTGCTTACGGCCACGCCGCATCGGGGCAAACCGGAAGACTTCCGCTTGTTCATGGCGCTGCTCGACCCCGACCGCTTCGAGGGCCGTCCCAGGCCCGGAGCCCCCGAGACCGACGCCGAAGACCTGATGCTCCGGCGGGTCAAGGAAGACCTGGTCCGTTTCGACGGGACCCCCCTCTTCCCAGAGCGCAAAGCATACACCGTGGAGTACTCGCTTTCGGATACCGAACGGCAGCTGTACGAGGCGGTCACTACGTACGTGCGCGAAGAAATGAACCGCGCCGAAAAGCTCGACAAACGCCGCGGCAACACCGTGGGCTTCGCTCTGGCCATGCTGCAGCGCCGGCTGGCGAGCAGCCCTCAGGCCATTCACCGCTCACTGCAGCGCAGGCTCAAACGCCGCCGCGACCTGCTGGAACGGCTGGAGCGCGGCGAACCCATCCCCCAACCGGTTGCCCTGGACGAAGAAGATCTGGTCGAGCGCTACGAGTACGCCTTCCCGGACGAAGAGGAGGGGCCCGAGTTCGAAGAACTGGCCACCTCAGCTAGAACAAAAAGGGAATTGGAGCTCGAAATTGCCAGCCTGGAGCGGTTGGAGAAGCTGGCCCGGCGGGTGCTTCAAGCCGGTCAGGACCGCAAGTGGCAGGAGCTGGCAAGGCTCATGGGCACCGAAGAAATCAAGGGGCGCAAGCTCGTAATCTTCACCGAACATCGCGACACCCTCGATTACTTGCGCAACCGGCTGCACACCTTCCTGGGAAATGAAGATGCGTTGGTAACCATCCACGGCGGCATGCGCCGTGAAGAGCGCCACCACGCCCAGGCCGAGTTCACCAACAACAAAGATGTGCTCGTTCTCCTGGCCACAGACGCCGCCGGCGAGGGCATCAACTTACAGCAGGCCCACCTGCTCATCAACTACGACATCCCCTGGAACCCCAACCGGCTGGAGCAGCGTTTCGGTCGGATTCATCGCATTGGGCAGACCGAGGTTTGCCACATGTGGAACCTCGTCGCTCGCGGCACCCGCGAGGGAGACGTTTTTGCCTTGTTGCTCAAGAAGCTGGAAGCAGCAGCCGATGCACTTGGTGGCCGCGTTTTTGATGTACTGGGCAAGGCCTTTAGCGAAACTCCGCTCCACGAACTGCTCATCCAGGCCATCCGCTACGGCGAGAACCCCGAGGTTCGCAAGCGTCTGGAACGGGCCATCGAGGGGGTGGTCGACGTAACGCGCCTGCAGCAGCTGGTAGCACGCGATGCGCTGGCAACCGAGGTCTTGTCGCAAAGCCAACTGGCGCGGCTCAAAGAAGAAATGCAACGCGCAGAGGCCGCACGCCTCCAGCCGCACTACGTCGCCAGCTTTTTCCACAAGGCGTTCGAGCACCTTGGCGGCACCATGCAGCCGCGCGAGGCGGGGCGCTACGAGATAACCTTCGTGCCCCCGCTACTGCGACCATCCCGGGCACAAGGTCGACAGCAGGTGCTCAAGAAGTACGTGCGCATCACGTTCGACAAACGGCGTGTGGTCGTACCCGGCCGCCCGGTGGCCGAGTTCGTGGCCCCGGGGCACCCCCTTTTCGACGCCACCGTCACGGCCATCGAAGAAAAGTTGGGGGCAGCGCTGCAAAAAGGCGCCGTTCTGGTAGACCCCGAAGGAGAAGACCCCAGGGTGCTGGGGGCCTTCGAGCACGACGTCCGAGACGGTCGCGACGAGGTCATATCCCAACGCCTGCTTTATGTGGAGGCAGAACCCAGTGGATCGCCGCGCAAAGCAGGGCCGGCGCCCTACCTCGACTACCGTGAGCCAACCCCGGAGGAACGGAAACTTGCGCTAAACGCCCTTGACCAAGCCACGGTCGAGCGCCTGTTGGCCGAGGCCGAGCGTTTCGTGCTGACCACCGAGGCCAAAGCACACGTGGACGAAGTTCGCAAGCGCCGAGAGGAGCATCTGAATAAAACCCTCAGCACCGTAAAAGAGCGCCTGCTCAGCGAAATTTACTACTGGGACGGCGAGGCGCAAAGGCTGGGGGAGCTCGCCAAAAAGGGCAAGAAAAATGCGGCCGTCAATGCCGAGAAAGCGCGTAGGCGCGCCGAAGAGCTAAGGGTGCGCCTGAGGCGGCGGGAGCAAGAAATTGAGGAGGCGCGCAAAATTTTTGCCGGCCGCCCCCACCTCTCGCTAGCCGCCTGGGTCGTGCCGCCGATGGCGAACGAAGGAGGGGGCACCGCCCTAGAGCGCGAGGTCATCGACCGGCTCGCTGTTCAAGCAGTACTGGCCCAAGAACGCGCCCTCGGCAACGAACCCCGCGAAATGCCTCACGGCAATCCGGGGTACGACATAGAATCGCGCACTCCCAGCGGCGAACTCAGGTTCATCGAGGTCAAGGGCAAAGGGTCAGGAAAAGACACGGTCACCCTTTCCCGTACCCAGCTACTAACGGCCCTCAACAAACCCCAAAACTGGTGGCTGGTGGTGGTGGAAACCGACGGCAAGCGGGCCTTGCGCCTGCACTATCTACGCAACCCGGTCACGCGAGAGCCCGAGTTTGCCGTAACGAGCTTGAACTTTGACTTAAGGCAGTTAATGCAAAAGGTGGTGGCTACATATGAGCTGTGAGCTCGATCGACAAGTGCCCGATTACAAACCGCCCCCTACAGAGCTTGATTTTGGCAGCGCCAGCTACCGTAGGGTAGCAAATCACTACCCGGGGGTTGATTATGTGATACTACCAGTAGTATCATTCAACAGGAGGGGCGGTGAGTAGAAAAGAAAAGCTTCTCGCTAAAATGCGCCGGCTGCCCCCCGAGGCCAAGTTCGAGGACGTAGAAACGCTGCTTGCGATGTTTGGTTTTACCGAATCCCGCTCCAATGGTAGCCACCACGTTTTTTGGCATGAACTATGCGGTCGTCTGGTTGTTCCCAAGCGTGGCGGACAAAAGGTTAAGCGAACGTACATCAGACAAATCTTGCAGCAGCTCGAAAACTGTGGACTGATCGAGCCAGGAGAATAAAATGGCACACGAAAGAAAACCCCTCGACTATTACCTCTCTTTGCGTTATCCAATTACGTTGGCCCCTGAAGAAGAAGGTGGCTATACCGCCATCGTGCCCGACCTGCCTGGTTGCGTTACCGTGGGCGAAACCGCGGAAGAGGCCATGGCCATGGCCGAAGACGCCAAGCGCCTTTGGATCGAAGACGCCTACGAGCGGGGCGAGGCCATTCCCGTTCCCAGCACAGAACGCGAATACAGCGGCCGCATTCTCTTACGTATGCCCAAATCGCTCCATCGGCGACTGGCCGAAGACGCCGAACGCGAAGGGGTTAGCTTGAATCAGTACGTGGTGGCTCTTTTGCAAGAGCGATCGGCGTTGAGACAAGTGCTTGCGGCGCTCGACGACGGCATAGTCAAGCCGGTGCGGAGACCAAAGCAGACGGCGTAGGTTTTTGAGAGTAAACCGGCTGAACAACCCCCCTCCGGCCTGCGGCCACCTCCCCCAAGGGGGAGGCTCGTTTTTGCGTCAAAGCCCACGTCCGCCGTAGTAGGCGGCAATCATTTTTCTCCCTCCCAACAGGGAGGGCCGGGGTGGGGGTTGTTGGTGATACCCAAGCCAAACGTCCGGCTCCAATTCGAATCCCCGGACAAGCGGACCTTGCGGCCGAGCGAGCCGGGGCCCATGCCGTGCCCAAGCCCCACGGCTCAGCAGCCGCCGTAAACAAAACCCCCCTCCCTGGAGAGGGCTTTGGTGGAAAACTCCGAAGCCAAACGCGGGTAGGTGAGTTGTTCGCCGTATAACAGTCGTTAATAAAAGGTTGATATATGTTGTTGATATAACAACGGTTGTGGTATTATGTCAGTACATCCCCCTGCTGCGCTCGCAGCAGGTGCAGGGCCGCCTCAAAAGCGGCCCTTGCGTTGTTATACTGATTCCGTGTCCAGGTTAATCGTTTACGTAGACGGGTTCAATTTTTACTATGGCGCAGTTAAACAAACGCCGTATAAGTGGCTAAATTTCAATAAACTCTTCAAGATTTTGTTTCCCAAAGATGACCTGGTATTGGTTCGGTATTTTACTGCTAGAGTCAAAAACAACCCGCTCAACCCGGGCCAGAGGGAGCGTCAGGGGACGTATCTAAGAGCATTGAGGACGCTGCCTGATTTTGAAATCCACGAAGGATTCTTTCTTTCGCACCCCGTAAATATGCCTGTGGCGCCTCCCGGAACCGGCTTCGCGCGGGTGCTCAAGTTCGAAGAAAAGGGGTCCGATGTCAACCTGGCCACCTATTTGATGCTCGATGCCATTGAAGATCGCTTCGACACAGCCGTTGTGGTGAGTCACGATAGCGACCTGGCGTTGCCGATACAAATCGTGAATGAGCGCTTAGGTAAACCCGTTGGCGTGGTGGGCTATGATCCCCGATTTCAAAGGAAGTATGGGAAGAGGCCAAGAACGAGCAAGAGTTTGCGCAAAGTCGCCGCCTTTTATAAAACTTTGAGGGAGTCGGCGTTCAAACGGGCCCAGTTCCCGGATGTCGTTCAATCTCAGGACGGTCCACTACATAAACCAAGTGGATGGTAAGGCGGCACACCCGCTTCGATGTTGAGCCCTCCAAGTGTGAACTTTCTTCTCGCGGCTTTACTGCTACCTCCCCCGAAGGCATAGAGCAATGCGTAGTGCACAGTTCGTGATACGCGGCGAACGAGGGGCTTCGAGCCAATGGCTTGTGACTCGTAGCTTGTGGCTTTTAGTTCCCTGGTGGCGGCTAAAAGCCTTCGACCCGGTTGCAGCAAAACAAAAGTGCCCTCCCCTTGGGAAGGGTTGGGGGATTGTTGGTGATGCAAGGCCCATAAGTTCAGTCTTCTAATTGTCGACCCACCTAATTTTTACTCTCATCCAGCTAAACAACCCCCCCTCTGGCGGCTGCGCCGCCATCTCCCCCAAGGGGGAGGCTTGTTCTTGCGCCAAAGCCCACGTCCACCTCTTAGTAAGCGGCCATCATTTCGTTCCCTTCCCTTGGGGGCTCGGCGACTCGTTGGCGCAGTGTTCGCAGGCGTGATGTTTCCTCCCTCCCCTGGGGGAGGGCTGGGTGGGGGGGTTGTTGGTGATGCATAAGCCAAAAGTCCGTCGCCTCTACATGGCCAACCCACATCCCACCCCCTACACCCCACATCCTGCATTCCGGCAAACAACCCCCTCCGGCCTGCGGCCACCTCCCCCGAGGGGGAGGTTTGTTGTTTGCGCGATGTCGGAAACGGGCAGGGAATGCCGTTGCGCGCTGGTAGAATTTGCTGGACGCATGAGCTTTAGGGGCTCGGGGTGGCTATGAAGACGAGCCCGCGAACAAATGTGGGCTATGAAATGGCTGGTTGGGGGTAGAGAATGGAAGGCATGGTTGAGGCTCCCGCTCGGAAAAAGCTAATCGAGGTGGCGCTGCCGCTGGAGGACATAAACGAAGCGGCCAGGCGCGAAAAGTCCATTCGCCACGGGCACCCGTCTACCCTTCACCTCTGGTGGGCGCGGCGGCCGCTGGCGGCCGCCCGGGCGGTCATTTTTGCCCAGATGGTGGACGACCCTTCGAGCTGGCCCGAGCTGTTCGATACCGAAGAAAAGCAACACCAGGAGCGCGAGAGGTTGTTCGGCATAATCCGCGAGCTGGTCAAGTGGGAAAACACCACCAACGAAGAAGTGCTGGAAGACGCGCGAGCGGAAATTTGGCGCTCCTGGCAGCGCACTGCAAATGAGTGGCGCAAACACATCGAGGCCAAGAAGAGCGAGATAAGCGAAGAAGAGTACCAGCGGCTGTGGGAGCTGTTCGACCCCAGCAAGCTGCCCGCCTTTCACGACCCCTTCGCCGGCGGCGGTGCTTTGCCGCTAGAGGCTCAGCGGCTGGGGCTGGAGGCCTACGCCTCCGACCTGAACCCGGTGGCGGTGCTCATTAACAAAGCGATGATCGAGATACCGCCCAAGTTTGCCGGGCGGCCGCCGGTAAACCCAAAAGCGCGCGAAGACGCGGGCCTTTTTGGCAAAGACTGGAGCGGCGCCAAGGGGCTGGCCGAAGACGTGCGCTACTACGGCCAGTGGATGCGCGACGAAGCGGAAAAGCGCATTGGCTACCTCTACCCCAAGGTGAAGATAACCCCCGAGATGGTGGCCAAGCGGCCAGACCTGAAACCCTACGAAAACCAGGAGCTAACGGTAATTGCCTGGCTGTGGGCGCGAACCGTTAAGAGCCCTAACCCGGCCTTTGCCCACGTGGAAGTGCCGCTGGTATCGAGCTTTGTGCTTTCCAGCAAGAAGGGCAAAGAAGCCTGGGTGGAGCCGGTAATCGAGGGTGACAGCTACCGCTTTGAGGTGCGGGTGGGGGAACCGCCGGAAGAGGCGAAGAAGGGGACGAAGCTTGGCAGGGGAGCGCACTTTAAATGTTTACTTTCGGGTAGTCCTATTGAGCCGGATTATATCAAATCAGAAGGGCGCGCCGGCCGTATGGGCGCAAGGCTGCTGGCCATTGTTGTTGAAGGTAACCGCGAACGGGTATATATTTCCCCATTGAACGAACATGAAGCAGTGGCCAAAGATGCCAAGCCGGGCTGGAAACCAGACGTTCCAATTCCACCCGACCCGAGAGCGCTTTGGACTCCTCCTTACGGCCTAACAACATTTGGTGACCTTTTTACCCCACGCCAGCTCGTTGCCCTCACCACTTTTTCCGACCTGGTGCAGGAGGCCCGGGCCAAGGCTATAGAAGACGCGCGCAAGGCGGGGCTGGCGGACGACAGCAAGGGCTTGAACGATGGTGGAACCGGGGCAACGGCGTATGGAGATGCTATTTCTATATTTTTAGCCTTTGCATTAGATAAATGCGCAAATTTATGCACTTCGCTTACATCCTGGATGAGCGATAGAGGGGCATTCAGAGAAACTTTTGCACGCCAAGCGATACCCATGGTTTGGGATTATGCGGAAGCGAATCCCTTTAGCAATTCGGGCGGCAATTTTATTTCGGCAATTACTAAAGGAAGCAAAGTGATAGCTTTTTTGCCAGCGACAGTACCAGGGATAGCACTACAAAAAGACGCGAGTATACAGAACTTAAGCTTTAATAAAACGATATCTACAGACCCACCTTACTTTGACAACATCGGCTATGCTGACCTTTCCGACTTCTTTTACGTTTGGCTAAGACGCAGCCTCAAGGGCATTTACCCAGGCTTATTCGCCACCGTGGCCACGCCCAAGGCCGAAGAGCTGGTGGCCACACCTTACCGCCACGGGGGTAAGGATGCGGCCGAAAAGTTCTTTTTGGAAGGCATGAAAAAGGCCCTGCACAACCTGGCGGAGCAGGCTCACCCGGCGTTTCCCATTACCATTTACTACGCTTTCAAACAGTCGAAAACACAGGGCGGCGATACCAGCAGCACGGGGTGGGAAACGTTCTTGGAGGCGGTCATGCAGGCGGGGCTGTCTATTGACGGCACCTGGCCTTTGAATACGGAAGGTGCGGGGAGAATTGTTGCAAGAGATACAAACGCTTTGGCGTCATCAATCGTTCTTGTTTGCCGCCGGCGGCCCGCGAACGCTGCGGCGGCTACCCGCCAGGAGTTCTTGCGAGCGCTGCGGAGTGAGCTACCCGCAGCGTTGCGCGCTTTGCAGGCAGGCAACATTGCCCCGGTGGACCTGGCCCAGGCTTCGATTGGGCCGGGAATGGCGGTGTATACCCGCTACCGCGAGGTGCTAGCCGCCGACGGCAGCCGGGTGAGCGTGCGCGACGCGCTGGCGCTCATCAACCAGGTGCTCGACGAGGTACTGGCCGAGCAGGAGGGCGAGTACGACGCCGCCACCCGCTGGGCGGTGGCCTGGTTCGAGCAAAGCGGTTTTGGCGAGGGTGAGTTTGGCACCGCCGAAACGCTTTCCAAGGCCAAGAACATAGACCTCGACCAGCTGGTGCAGGCGGGCCTGCTAAAAGCCGAGCGGGGTAAGGTGCGGCTCTTGCGGCCAGACGAGCTGCCAGAAGAAGTTTCGGCGGAGCCGACCGCCTGGGAGATGCTGCACCGGCTGATTTACCGGCTAAGCACCGCTGGCGAGAAAGGGGCCGGGGAGCTGCTGGCCCAGCTGGGAGGCCGCGCCGAGGCCTCGCGCGAGCTGGCCTACCGCCTCTACCAGATCGCCGAGCGCAAGGGCTGGGCCCAGGACGCGCTGGGTTACAACGCCCTGGTGCAGAGCTGGCCCGAGGTGGTAAAAGCGGCGCAAACGCAAAAGGCGCAGGCCGCGGCTCCGAAACAAGAAGGCCTATATAAAGACGGTGCAACTCAAAACGATGAATAACGCGGTAGCCTGGAGGCAGTATGGCAATTACCAACCACGAGCGCGTAGGTAGAACCCTGCAAGCGCTGCGCGACGGCCTGGCCCCGTACGTGGCGCGCGAAGCCGAAGAAGCATTAGCCGATCAACGAATTAGCAAACAGACGCTGGATAAATTTCTCTCCGACCCTAACCTGCGTGAGCGGCCAATAGCCGAGTGGGATGCCTCGGCCCTGCTACGCTTCATGTGGGATGCCTGGAATAGTGTCTTTCGCGACTCGCTGGGCCACACCGACCGCAGCCTGGTTTCGGAGCTGCGCGAGTGGCGCAATAGGTGGGCACACCAAAAAGCATTTTCGAGTGATGACGTGTTACGCGTCATGGACTCGGCCGAGCGGCTGCTCAAGTCGGTGGGCGGCACCGAGCAGGCGGCGCAGATTGAGCGCGAGCGTAAGGAGCTTTTGCGCCTCATCTTTGACGAACAGTTACGGAGCGAGCAGCGCAAGGCCAAAACCAAACTGCCCGAAAGCGCCGCGGCCAGTCTGACGCCCTGGCGCGAGGTGATAGAGCCACACGACGACGTGGCCAGCGGCCACTACCAGCTGGCCGAGTTTGCCGCCGACTTGTGGCAGGTCTACAAGGGTGAGGGGGGCGACGAATACCGCGATCCGGTGGAGTTTTTCAGGCGCACCTACCTAACCGAAAGCCTGAGCCAGCTGCTGGTGCGGGCGGCGGAGCGGGCCCAGGGCAAGGGTGGCGACCCGGTAATTCAGCTGCAAACCAACTTTGGCGGCGGCAAGACCCACTCGATGCTGGCCCTCTACCACATGTTTTCGGGCAAGCGCCCGGCCGACCTGCCGGGGGTGGAGCAGCTGCTGGCCAAGGCTGGCATAAACGAACTGCCAAAGATGAACCGGGTGGTGCTGGTGGGCAACCGGATGAAGCCCGGCAGCCCCAGCAAGAAAGAAGACGGCACCGAGGTGCACACCCTCTGGGGCGAGCTGGCCTGGCAGCTGGGGATGGCCGCGGGCGGCCTGGAAGAGGCCCGGCGGGCCTACGAGCTGGTTCGCAAAGACGACGAAAACGCCACCAATCCGGGCGAGGCGTTGCAGGAGCTACTGCAGCGCTACGCGCCGGCGCTGATTCTGATTGACGAGTGGGTGGCCTACGCCCGCCAGTTGTTGGAAGAACAACGGCTGCCCGGGGGCGATTTCGAAACCCAGTTTACTTTCGCTCAGGCGCTAACCGAGGCGGTCAAGGCGGTGCCGCGGACGCTGCTGGTGGTTTCGTTGCCGGCCTCGGACGACGCCGACGAGGTGAACGACATAGAGGTGGGCGGCCGTCGTGGCCGTGAGGCGTTGCGCCGCTTGCAGAACGTGATTGGCCGTATTGAGTCACCCTGGCGGCCGGCGACCCAGGAAGAAAGCTTTGAGATTGTGCGGCGGCGGCTCTTCAAGCCCATCCGCGACAACGAGGCGTTCAAGAAGCGCGACTTGACGGCGCGCGCCTTTGCCGACATGTACCGCGAGCAGGCCTCGGAGTTTCCGCCCGACACCCGCGAGGCCGACTACGAAAAGCGGATCAGGGCCTCGTACCCCATTCATCCCGAGGTCTTCGACCGGCTCTACAACGACTGGTCGAGCCTGGCCCGCTTCCAGCGAACCCGCGGCGTGCTGCGGCTGATGGCGGCGGTCATTCACGTGCTCTGGGAAAACGGCGACAAGAGCCCGCTGATTATGCCCGCCTCGCTGCCGCTCGACACCGACGAGGTGCAGCGCGAGCTGGTGCGGCACCTGCCCGACAACTGGACCCCGATTATCGACAAAGACATAGACGGCCCCAATTCGCTGCCGGTGGAACTCGACAACACCCTGCCCAACCTGGGCCGTTACCAGGCGACGCGGCGGGTGGCGCGAACCATCTTTTTGGGCTCGGCGCCCAACGTGGGGGCAGCGCAACGGGGTCTGGAGGCGCGGCGCATAAAGCTAGGAGCGGTGATGCCCGGGGAGCAGCCGGCGGCCTTTGGCGACGCCCTGCGCCACCTGGCGAGCCGGGCAACCTATTTGTATCAGGATGGCGACCGCTACTGGTACGACACCCAGCCGACGGTGGGCAAGCTGGTGGAAGACCGGGCCGAGCAGCTAAAGCGCCAGCCCGAGCGGGTTTATGAAGAGCTGGAGCGCCGCCTGCGCAAGGCGCTGGGCAG
The DNA here is from genome assembly GCF_000183745.1 of Oceanithermus profundus DSM 14977. Lineage (NCBI taxonomy): Bacteria > Thermotogati > Deinococcota > Deinococci > Thermales > Thermaceae > Oceanithermus > Oceanithermus profundus. The sequence goes on from NC_014761.1 coordinate 2,277,741, forward strand.
CAAGGGGGAGTTTGCCGCCGTGCACGCACTGCCGCGCAGCGCGGCCGACGTGCCCGACGAGATGGAGACGCGGCTGGTGGTGCTGCCGCCAGATAAGCAGTACCGTAGCGGCAACGGCGAGAGCGCGGCCATGAAGCTGGCCCGGGAGATACTGGAAAGCCGGGGTTCGGCCCCGCGTCACTTCCGCAACGCGCTGGTCTTTTTGGCGGCCGACGAAAACGACTACCACGACCTCGACGAGGCGGCGCGCCGCTACCTGGCCTGGAAGAGCGTTCTGGACGACAAGGAGCAGCTAAACCTAACCCCCTTCCAGGTGCGTCAGGCCGAGGCGCAGCTGGCCGAGGCCGAGGAGGCGCTGAAGGCGCGGATACCGCAAACCTACCGCTGGCTTTTGGTTCCTGAGCAGGCCGGGCCGCAAAGCGAAATTGAGATTCGGCCGCTCAACCTGCGCGGCCAGGGTGAGCTGGCGCCGCGGGCCGCCAAGCGGCTGCTCAAGGAAGAACAGCTGGTGCTGCAGCTGGCGCCCAACGTGTTGCGCAAACACCTGGACGAGGTGCCCCTTTGGAAAGACGGCCGCCACGTAGAGCTGGAACAGCTGGCGGCTTACTTTGCCAGCTACCCCTATTTGCAACGGCTGCAGAGCCCGCGGGTGCTGCTGGAGAGCGTGGAGCGAGGTGTGGCTCTGCTGACCTGGTACGTGGACAGCTTTGCCTACGCCGAGGGCTACGACGCGGAAAAGGGGCGTTACGTGGGCCTGGTAGCCGGGCAGCAACCGCCCAAGCTGCGGCAGCCGGCCGGGCTGGTGGTGCACCCCGATGTGGCCCAGGAGCAGTTGCAGCGGGAGGTTGCCACCAGCAAGCCCGGGGCGGCCGAGCCAGCCGCTGCCGGCGGCACAGGGTCGGTGACCGCCGACAAAACGGCCAGCGTGGCCGACGTGGCGGGTGAAAGAAGCGAGGCCGACGAGCCCAAGCCGCGGCGCTTTTACGTGAAACGGCGGGTGGACCCGGCCGACCTGACCAAGGCCACCCAGGAGCTGGCCGAAGAGCTGGTGGTGCACCTGGCCAAGCTGCCGGGCGGCCGGGTAGAAATTACCATTGAAGTAGCAGCTGAAGTGGCCGACGGCATACCGGCCGAGGTGGTGCGGATCGTGCGGGAGAACGCCACGGCGCTAGGAATGGAGCCGCAGTTTGAGGAGGAGTGACGCACGGAGGGGATGCGCGCATGGCCAAACCTTCGCTGTGTAAGGACTTCCTTCGTGCCAGTTGGTGGACGTGGCACTTCATGAAGCATGGCTACAATCTACGCCTTTTGCCCGGCGAAGAAACGATAACGGACAACCTGCTCATTTACTTGGTCCACAGGCACCAAAAACAGCTGCGGATTTACAGGTTAAACAAGAGCGAGGAGAGCGAATACGGCGCCGATTGGGAGTGGTGGTTCCATACCCGCCGAACCAAAGAAGCCGATGTTTGGGTTGGGATGCGAGTACAGGCGAAAAAGCTAAATCCGTGTACTTTGCGCTACGAAAGCCTTGGGAAAGGAGAACAAGCCGACAACTTGATTGAGCAAGTACATGAACCGCTCGACAAGTTCATACGGGATATTGCAGAAAAAAAGAAATTTATGGCGCCAATTTATGTATTTTATAACTATTGGTGCTTGGAAGCGGCCTGTCAAGAAAAGACATTACAGAAGCACGGCGAGCAGACGTGCAGCGATAATACTGTTTTTGACCATGCCGATCATCCATGCAAGAAACACCCACCTGGATGCACAATGGCCGACGCCCGCAAGGTCCGCGAATTGATCCGCGGAAAGAAGCCAAGCCACGCTCTGAACTTTTGGAATCTTCACCAAGAAATGTTCTGCTGGGCGGACCTTGTGTGCTGCAAAGGCGAGCGCAACCACATGAGTGGTAATGGAACCGTTGGCATCGCGGAACACGTCGAAGAGGTCTTGCGGTCGCACGGCATCGAAACCAGACATCGCGACCGAGGCCGCAACAATGACGGATACCGTAGTTTTTTAATTGAGTCCCCGCCAACTTACGTTCAAAAAATCCTTCAGGGCGAGGAGCTGAGTGAAAGAGAGGCGCTAGAAGTTGACGCCGGTTTCGTTTGGGTGATTTCCGGAGACGACGTGCAGCAGGACGCCGCGTACTGCTGTCTCGATTCGCTATACAAGCCGACGGTATGACCCTTTGGGCCTGTATGGACGGCGAGGGGCGATTTTCCACCCAACCTTCGGTAGGTTGCTACGCCGGCTGGGCGGCGAAGCTTTCCAGCTCTTCCTTCCAGGGCCCCAGGCCCAGCTCCTCGAGCCGCTCAAGGTAGTAGCGCGCCCCGGCGGCCAGGTTGACGCGGAAGGCGGCCACCGCCTCGGGGGTGCGGTCGCGGTCGGTGCCGAACTCGCCGGCGACGACCCGCCGCAGGTAGTCGGCGTAGAGGCGCAGCTCCTTGACGAAGACGTGGGGCCGGTTCGCCTCGAGCGCCAGCGGGCGGCGGCCGTAGATGTGGTCCACCATCTCCTCGAGCGTCCGCTCGCCCGAGAAGTAGGCCAGGTTGGGCCCGGGGCAGACGGAGACGCCGGTCTCCTTCATCTGGGGCGGGAAGCGGTACTCCAGGTGGGCGGGCTCGGCCAGGCCGGTGCAGAGGCACTGCTTCTCGAGCAGCTTTTCGATCTCGCGCCGGTAGGCGTCTTCGGAAAGGCCCAGCGCCTTCAGCTGCTGAATCTTGCGGTGCTGGTAGTTGCGGCTGGCGGTGCAGATGGGCCGCTCGGTGAACTCGGTGTTGAACTCGAGGTGGCCCTTGGGGCAGGGGCTGCCGGGGTGGCCCTCCTCGTACCACTTGCGGTTCAGGGCTTCGATCGAGGCCCCGCGCATCACGTTGAAAGGCACCCCCAGCGGCGAGGCGCCGGAGAGGTAGAGGTCCTCTTCGCCCGCGGCCGAGAGGTCCCGGCGGGTGCGCTCGTCGACCACCGTCACCTCGGGCACGAGCAGGAAGGGCGAGCCCCAGCCCACGGTGTCGAGGCCGTAGCGTTCGCGCAGCATCGCGTGCTCCTCGGCGGTGCCGACGCCCCCCTGGGCGGTGAAGCGCACCTCGGGCGGCCCCGAGGGCACCGGCCGGCCCAGCTTCTGGAGGGCTTTCTTGTAGATCTCGAAGAGCGAGGCCACGATCTCGTCGCGCTTGCTCTTCAGCTCCTCGAGGATCGGCCCCATCAGGTACCCCTGCGAGGCGAAGGCGTGGCCGCCGCAGTTGAGGCCGCTCTCGACCCGGTACTCGCTCACCCACAGCCCCTTCTTGGCCAGGAACTTGCCCTGGGTGAGGGCGCTGCGGGCGTCGGAGACCTTGAGCGCGATCTGCTTCCGGATCCGGCCCGCTTCGTCGGCGAAGAAGCCGGCGAAGTTCGCCATGTAGCTGTAGAGGCGGGCGTTGAACCCCGCCGAGAGCACGAGCACGCCCTCGAGGGTGCTCTCGGCGAAGCCGCGCAGGGCGGCGTGGGCGTCGTTGTACTCCACCGGGAGCGGCTCGCGGCCGACGAAGTTGGGCTTGTCGACCTTGGTCATGACGTTGACCTCGACGCGGCCGGGGGCCAGGCCGGCGCGGATCTCGCGCTCGAGCGCCGCGCGCTCGGCCCCCTCGGCCTCCTGCCAGCGCTCCCAGGCGCGGCGCAGCGGGCTGGCGTCCGGCAGCAGCGCCAGGTAGCGCCACAGCTCGCTGCCCGGCTCGAGCGGCGCGGTGCGCAGGGCTTCGAAGTCCTCGCGCACGAGCTCGTCCACCAGGTCCAGATAGGCGGCGGTGCGGCGGGCGCGCGAGTCGGCCTTCAGGTCCTTTTCGATGGGGGCGTAGGCCCGCCCGCGGCGGCGCGCCCAGTAGGCGCGCATGCGCTCGAGCAGGTCGTCGTCGACGATCGAGATGACCGAGGCGATGCCGTATTTGGCGATCTTCAAGGGCGTGTCCACGGTGAACGCGGTGCCCATGACGGGGATGTGAAAGGTGTGCTGTGCCATGCAAACTCCTGAGCCGAACCTCGCTCCAGCCTACCGGATTTCCCGTGAGAAAGGGCGGACCCGGTTCAGCCCCCCTTGAACTCGAGCAGACGGCCCTCGAGCGTGGCCACGTAGAGGCGGCCCGCATGCGGCAGCGGCGCGGCCTGGACCTCGCCCAGCCCCTCGGCGCGCCACAGCTCGCGGCCGCTGGCGGCGTCGAGCGCCCGCACCTCGCCCGCCTCGGTGGCCAGGTAGAGCACCCCGCCGGCGAGGCTGAGCCCGGCGGTGACCCGGCCCACCTCGGCCGTCCAGGCCTCGTCGCCCGTCTTCAGGTCGAGGGCGTAGAGGACGCCGCTCCAGCCGGCCACGTAGACGCGCCCCTCGCCGACCGCGGGGCTGCCCCAGAGCTCGCCTTCGACGTCGTAGGTCCACAGCACCTCGCGCGCCAGCGGGTCGAAGGCGTGCACCTCGCCGGCCCAGGTGGGCAGCACCAGCACCCCCCCGGCCGCGGGGATGTGGGCGTGGATGGGGCCGGCCTCGACCTTGTAGACGAGCTTTCCGCTCGCCGGCTCGAGCGCGAAGAGCCAGCCCGATTCGCTGGCGGCGAAGAGCATCCCGCGGTAGAGGGTGGGCCCCGCCGAAAGGTGCCCCCCGGCCTCGAAGGCCCACTCGAGCTCCCCTTCGGGGGTGAGGGCGTAGAGGTAGCCGTCGCGCCCCGCCAGGTAGACGCGCCGCGCGGTCACGAGCGGGCTCGCGGTCACCTCGGCGCGGGTCTTGTGTTCGAAGAGGCGGGCCCCGCCCAGGCCGCGGGCGCGAAGCACCCCCTCCCAGTCGGCGAAGTAGACGCGGTCCTCGGTGAGCGCGGGGGCGGCGGTCACCTCGTCGCTGGCGGGGAAGGGCGAAGCGGGCTCGAGCCCCGGCACCCGGAAGAGGTGCAGCGCCGCGCCCCCGCCCACGGCCAGCCGCCCGGCGCGGGCCACCGGCTCCATGGGCCAGACGGCCTCGCCCTCGAAGGCCGCCCGGGCGCTTGGCTCGAGCCGCTCGGGCCGCACCGGCCCCGAGGGGTAGTGGCCGCTGCGGGCCAGGCCCGCGCGCGCGGTGCCCGAGAGCTCGGCCCGCACCGCCTCCAGCACCGCCGCGAGCTCGCGCCGCGCCTGGGCCGCCGAAGGCGGCCGGTCGGCGGGCTCCTTTTCCAGCATGCGCAAGAGCCAGGCCGAAAGTGCGGCGGGCAGCGCGGGGTTGAGCTCGAGCGGGTCGCGCGGCGGCTCGTAGACGTGCTGGTAGAGGACGGCCTGGTCGTGCTCGCCCTCGAAGGGCGGGCGGCCGGTGAGGGTGCGGTAGAGGACGGCCCCGAAGGCGTAGAGGTCGGCCGCGGGGGTGAGGGCCACCCCCTTGGCCTGCTCCGGGGCCATGTACTGGGGCGTTCCCAGGGTGTAGCCGGTGCGGGTGAAGTGGCGGGTGGCCTCGGCCAGGTAGGCGAGGCCGAAGTCCATCAGCTTGGGGCGGCCCTCCTCGGTGAGGAGGATGTTCTTGGGCGTCAGGTCGCGGTGCAGGATGCCGCGCGCGTGCAGGTGGCCGAGCGCCGCCAGCACCTCGAGCGCCGCCTCCAGGATGACGAGCCCCTCGGGCCCCGACTCGAACGGCCCCAGCCGGTCGAAGGTGCCGCCCTTCACCAGCTCCATCACGAAGTAGGTGCGGCCCTCCTCCTCGCCCAGGTCGTAGATGGCCACCACGCCCGGGTGGCTGAGCGCGGCCAGCGCCCGCACCTCCTGGGCGAAGCGTTCGCGCTCGAGCGGGTGCACGTGGGCGTGCAGCAGCTTTACGGCCACCTCGCGGCCCACGCGCTCGTCGCGGGCGCGCCAAACCTCGGCCATGCCCCCGGAGCCGATGGGCTCGATGAGCCGGTAGCGGCCGGCGAGAACGTCCACCTACGTATTGTATCGGGGCGGGGTCAGTCTTCTTCTTCGGCGAGCTTGGCCTTCAGCTCCTCGACGCTCATCTTGCCCTCTTCCAGCTCGCGGGCGATCTTCTGGATCGCCAGCCGCACGACCTCCGACTTGCTCACCAGCCGCTCGGGGCTGGAAAGCTCGTAGGCCGCCTTGGTGAGCAGGGCGTCTTGGTCTTCGCTGATGACCACTTGCAGGCGTTTCTTCTCTTTCTTCGGCATAGGCCTCCGGACCCTCACTATACCACGATGAGGCAATGCTTGACAATGCGCTGGAGTTGTTATATCATCACCTTACGCATGATGTGTATCATGCTCATCGTAGGGACCGGGGGTCCGACATGCAGCAACCGTTGATCATCCAAGGAGGCACGCCCCTGCGGGGCGAACTGCGGGTCAACCCCGCCAAGAACGCGGCGTTGCCCATCCTCGTGGGCAGCCTGCTCACGCGCGAGCCCGTCACCCTGGAAGAGGTGCCGCGGCTGCGCGACATCGAGGTCCTGCTCGAGCTGCTCGCCCACCTGGGCACCCGCTACGCCTGGGAGGGCCGCACCCTCCACCTGCACACCCCCGAGATCACCCGTACCCAGGCCCCCTACGAACTCGTCAGCAAGATGCGCGCCAGCTTCATCGTGCTGGGCGCGCTCCTCGCCCGCGAGGGCGAGGGCGAGGTGAGCATGCCCGGCGGCTGCGCCTTCGGCCCCCGCCCGGTGGACCTGCACATCAAGGCGCTGCGGGACCTGGGCGTCGAGATCCACGAGGAAAGCGGCACCTTCACCGCCCGCCGCGCCGGCTGGCCCGAAGGCGAGGTCGTCTTCGACCGCCCCACCGTGGGCGGCACCGAGCAGGTGATGCTGGCCGCGGCCCTGGGCCCCACCGAGGTGACCATCGTCAACGCCGCGCTCGAGCCCGAGATCGTCGACTTCGCCAACTTCCTGCAGATGCTCGGCGTCCAGATCGAGGGCGCCGGCACCGCCAAGATGACGATCCGCGGCGCCGATGCGCTGGGCGGCGGCCGCTACAGGATCATCCCCGACCGCATCGAGGCCGGCACCTACCTGCTGGCCGTGGCCGCCACCCGCGGCGAGGTGCTGCTCGAGGGCGCCCGCCCCGAGCACATGGACGCGCTGCTCTCGAAATTGAAGAACGCCGGCCACACCGTCGTCACCGGCACCGACTGGGTGCGCCTGAAGAGCACCGCGAACCCGGAGCCCTTCGACGTGGACGCCCGCGAATACCCCGGCTTCCCCACCGACCTGCAGCCGCCGGTGACCGCCTACCTGGCCACCGTGCCCGGCGTCAGCCTGGTGCGCGACCTCGTCTACCCCGACCGCTTCACCCACGTGGGCGAGCTCGCCCGCCTGGGCGCGGAGCTGCACCTCAAGGAGCGGGTGCTGGCGGTGCACGGGCGCGGCCTCACCGGCGCGCGCATCAAGGCCTTCGACATCCGCGGCGGCGGGGCCATGGTCATCGCCGCGCTGGCCGCCGAGGGCGAGACGGTGATCGAGGGCATGCAGCACGTGGGCCGCGGCTACGAAGACCTCGAAGACCGCCTGCGCCAGCTGGGCGCGGTCGTCTACGGCGAGCCGGTGCGGCTCGAGCAGGCGGCGGACTGAACGTCCGCGCCCCGGCCCGTGGGCCTGCCGGGCCTTTCGTACCTGGCGGTACGAGACCAGGAAATTCATAATGTAGTTTGGTTGTGAAACGCGGTGCGCCCATGGGGTCGGGCCCCTGGCCCTTCTTTCTGCTGGCGCTCGGCCTTTCTTGGCTGTTTTGGGTACCCCTCGCCGTTCTCCAGGTCAACGTGTGGGGGTGGCCCGCCGTCGCCTTCGGCGCCCTCGGCCTGTTCGGGCCCGCGCTTGCGGAAACGCTGCTGCTGGCGCGCCGCAGCGACCCCGCGCTTTGGCGCGACTACCGCAGCCGGCTGTTCGACCCCCGCAGAATCCGGGCCCCGGTCTGGGCCGTGATCGCGCTGGGCTTCCCCCTCATCAACGCGGCCGCGCTGGCCCTCTACGTGTCGGGCGGGGGGTCGTGGCCGGCCTTCGAAACGGCCCGGCAGCTCTGGGCCGAACCCTGGAGGCTGCTTCCGTACGCGGCCTTCATGCTCCTGTTCGGCCCGCTGCCCGAAGAGCTCGGCTGGCGGGGCTACGCGCTGGACCGGCTGCAGCGGTACCGCAGCGCGCTGGCCTCGAGCCTGATCCTGGGCGCCGTCTGGGGGCTGTGGCACCTGCCGCTGTTCTTCCTTCCGGGAACGTACCAGCACGACCGCCTGGGCTTCCTGAGCGCGGGTTTCTGGTCGTTCCTGTTCGGCACCCTGACGGCCTCCGTCCTCTTCACCTGGATCTACAACCGCGCCAACCGCAGCACGCTCGCGGCCGTGCTCTTTCACTTCTCCATCAATTTCAGCGGCGAGCTCTTCGACCTGCCGCAGGGCGCCCAGCTTTACAGGACGGCGCTCGTCGCCCTTTGGACCGTCGCCGTGGTGGCCTTCGAAGGCCCGCGCACCCTCCGGGGCGGCGCGGCCTGGGCGCGTTTCTTCGGCCGCGGCGCCTTCGCCCCCGACCTTTCCTTCGTTCTCCTCTCCCCGCTGCGGCGGCTGGTGCTGCCCCCGGAACGCCTGGCCGAGCGCCTGCACCTGAACGAGGACGCGCGCGTCCTCGAGCTGGGCCCGGGCCCGGGCTACTTCAGCGTGGCGGTGGCGCGGCGCCTGCCCCGGGGGCGGCTCGAGCTCCTCGACCTGCAGCCGCAGATGCTGGAGCGGGCCCGCCGCCGCCTCGCGCGCGCCGGCCTCGAGTCCCGCGCGGGCTTCACGGTGGGCGCGGCGGACGCGCCGCTCCCCTGGGGCGACGGCAGCTTCGACGTCGCCTTCCTCGTCGCGGTGCTGGGCGAGCTGAACGACCCCCTGGCCTGCCTGCGGGAGGTCCGGCGCGTGCTCAAACCCGGCGGGCTGCTCTCGATCACCGAGCAGCCCGGCGACCCCGACTTCGTACCCGCGGAGCGCGTGCGGGAGCTCGCGGCCCGGGCGGGGTTCGCGCCCTGCGAGTCCTACGGATCCGGGCGCAACTTCACGCTCAACTTCCGGAGCCCCGCCTAGGCCGCCGGGCCTGCCCGGGCGCTCGATTGGAAACCCGCCTTACGTTTCCGTGCCGCGCGGGGCCGCGCCCCTTTCGCCACCGGCCGCCGGGTTCTCCCGGTCCAGGTGCCAGCGCAGCGGGTTGGTGGCGATGTACGCGCGCAGGCGATCCAGTTCGGTTTCGTTGCGGACGATGCGGTCGTGGTAGCTGCGTTGCCAGAGGCGGCCTTCGAAGCGGGGCCAGCCCTCGTCGCGCACGCCGCGGATATAGGCGTTGGTGGTCATCGTCTTGAACCAGCTCATGACCTCGGGAAGGGAGGTGGGTTTTCTTCGTAGGGGCGCACCCGTGTGTGCGCCCGATTTTTCCGGGCCGACACGTGGGTCGGCCCCTACCGAGAAATCGGCGTTGAGGACGAGCAAGCCGTGGAAGTGGTTGGGCATGACCACGAAGGCGTCCAGCAACGCGCCCGCGAACTTCCCGGGCAAGGAAAGCCACCATTCCTCGACCATCCGGCCGGCGGCGTTCGTGACCATCACGCCCTCGTCAACCTCCCCAAACAAACACGCCCGCCCCTGCGTCACCAGCGTGACGAAGTACGCCCCCGGGCTGCGGTAGTCGTAACCCGCAAGTCGGGTGCGCCTGCGGCGGGGGCGCTCCTCCATGGCCGCACCTAAGGCCGCTTTTGCGCCAGCAGCTCGAGCACCGCCCCGTAGAGCCCGAAGAGCGCGTTTTCGTCCAGGTCCTCGGCGTTCCAGGTGGCCACCACGCAGTAGCGCGCGCCCGCGTCGTCCTCCAACCAGGTGGTCAGGTTGAGCACGCCCGGCTCGCTGCCGCCCTTGTAGACGACCTGCTTCCAGGCCTCCCGGCGCGCCAGGCCGGGGTTGATGCCGGAAAGCGGGGTGGCGGCGGCGCGCTCCGCCAGCTCGCAGAGCTCGCGCGCCGAGTAGAACCACTCGACCTCGGGGGCCGGGGGCGCGGCGAAGAGCCGCTGCACCGTGGGCAGTGGCCGCGCCTCGCCCTCCGCGATCAGCTTGCGGCGCTCGTCCGCGCCCGCCTCGCGCCAGCGCCGGGCCAGCTCGGGGTCGGCCTTGATCACGAAGGCGGCGCGGGTGCTGAGCAGCGGCACGTTGCCGTAGGCGTAGGCCTCCACCCGCTCACGCCCAAGCAGGTGGATCAGGTGGTCGGTGGCGGTGTTATCGCTCTCGCTCAGCATCCGCCCCGCCAGGTCCGCGAGCGTCAACGGCGTGCCCGCGGGCCAGTCGGCGAGGGCGCCGCTGGGCAGGCTCCGGTAGGCGGCCTCGAGCGGCCGCGTGTCCTCCCAGGCGAGCCCCCCGGCCCCGACCCGCTCGAGCAGCGCCGCCAGCACCGAGAGCTTGAAGGTCGAGCCCACGGCCAGACGGGCGTCGGGGTCGAGGGCGGCCAGCACCTCGCCGTTCTTCAGCACCAGGAAGCTCTTTTTTCCCGCCAGCGCGGCCATGCGTTTTTCGGCCTCGGCCAGCGAGGCGAGCCGCGGCCGGGGCGGCTTGAAGAAGAGACCAACGATCCGCCCCTGGGCGTCGAGGGTAAGGCTCACCGGCACCTCGCCCTTCTCGAAGACGGCCACGTACCCCGCGCCCTCGGGGCGCACCCCCTCGAACGCCCCCAGCTGGCCGCCGAGCTGGCGCACGATCGCCGCCACCTGGGCCGCGGGCACCTGCTTCAAAAACGACGGGGCGAACCAGCGGCTTTCGATCTTCTGGGTGAACAGCGCCGCCACCCGCGCCGCGGCGGCGTCCTGGGCCGCGGCGGGCACGGCCAGCGCGAGCGCCAGGGCCAGGGCGAGCCCCCACGCGCCCCGCCTCACGAGCGGGCCTCCTCCTGCCGCCACACCGCCCACGAGAGCCAGACCAGGTACGCGGTCGCGAGCAGCAGCGCCGCCATCATCCCCCACAGCACCCACTCCGGAGGCCACCACCAGGCGGCGACGACGACGGCCAGCCCCAGGGCGATGAAGATCCAGCCCCCCACCCGGTTCGCCACCTGCCAGGCGCGCGGGCTCGAGAGCGTCCAGGGGGTGCGCACCCCGAAGAGCCAGTTCTGCGGGGCCTTGGGCAGGTAGTTGCCGGTGATGACGAAGGTCAGCCCCAGGACCACGAGCAGCGCCCGCAGGCCGCCCTCGGCGTTCAGGCCCGCGCCTTGCAGGGTGGTCCAGGTCAGGTAGAGCACCCCCAGCTGCAGCAGGGCGAGCCCCCAGGCGGTGGCGGCGACGAGGAGCGGCCAGGCGCGCCAGGGGCCGCGGCGGCTGGGGTCGAAGCGCGGCCAGACCGCGAGCGCGGCCACGACGAGGAGCTGCACCGCCGGCAGGATCAGGACCTCGAACTTCGAGCCCCAGCGGTCCACCTCGCCGGCGGCGTTCCAGTGGGCGGGTATGCGGTCGGGGAAGACCGCGAGGGCCGCGAGCGTCGCCCCCCAGCTAACGATCAAGGCCAAGACGGCCAGCGCGTGGCGTTTCATCCTCCGCTCCTTTCCCCAGCTCCATCAGGAAGGCCAGCGCCTCCTCCATCACCGAGGCGGCCAGGCGGTAGACCCGGCGGTTGCCGCGCACCTCGACCTCCACCAGCCCCGCCTCGCGCAGCACCCGCAGGTGCTGGCTGAGCGTGCTGCGGGCCAGCGGGAAGGCCTCGGCCAGCTCGCCGGCGCTGCGCTCGCCCGTGCGCAGGGCGCGCAGCACCTCGCGCCGCGTGGGGTCGGCCAGGGCCTTGAAGAGCCGGTTCAGTGGCACGGGTACATTGTAACACGTTTTATTACGTAAGTTACCGAAACGGCTACCGGGGGCCGTAGACCGGCGTCGGAAGGCCGCGCTCGTAGGGGCCCAGGTCGGGGGCGGCGCCGGCGTAGGCGCCGGTGAGGTTGGGCAGGACGAGGCCGGCGTCGACCGCAGGGCAGCCGGCCTTCAGGCTCATGGCCGCGAGCGGCACCGGCTCGGGCGGGCGGGCGACGGGCCAAGCGGTGAAGCAGTCCGCGCGGTCGAAGACCCGGCCGTGGGGCTCGAGCCCGGTCGCGGCCTGGAAACCCGCCAGGTCGGGGTAGCGGCGGTCGGACCCCCACTTGAAGGCCATGGGCGCGCCGCCCCAGTCGAAACCGTCGTGGTCGAGCCGCCCCCACGCCGGCCCGCCGTCGTACTGCTCCCAGATGTAGCGGCCCGAGGCCGAGACGTAGAGGTTGTTCAGCGAGTCGACGCGCCGCATCCCCTCGCCGCTGTAGGCGCTCACAGCGTTGCTCCAGCCCACGAGCAGGTTGTGGGCCAGCAGCACCCGGCTCAGCTCGCGCAGCTTGAGGGTGGACTCGCGCGGCGCGGCCACCTGGTTGCGGACGAAGTACCAGGGGCCGCCGTTCATCGGCTGGAAGCTGAGGCCGTTGTGGCGGGGCCCGGTGATGCGGTTGCCCCAGACCCGGACGTTGGCGTAGCCGTAGTCGGCTTCGATGCCGTCGTCGGTCACCTCGAAGATCTCGTTGCCGAAGACGTCGACGTTCTCGAGCGGGTAGGAGATCCCGTCGGCGACGCGCGATATGCGGTTGTGGGCCACGGTGTGACCGGCGGTGTGGTTCAGCTCGATCCCCTCGCCGCCGTAGCTGAGCCCCGGGCAGCCGCCGCCGCTCACCTCGTCGCCGTTGGCGTCCAGGCAGACGTAGGGGTCCTGGTCGCCGACGATCACGTTGTCGCGGATCACCCAGGCCGTACCGCCGTGGTTGAGGGCGATCGCGTAGTGGAAGTCGGTGAAGGTGTTGCGCTGAACGACGACCCGCCGCGGGTTGTTGTAGGTGCGCAGCCCCCACTCGTCGGCCACGTCCGGGCGACCGCGCACGTGCACCCCCTCAAGCCAGACGTAGTCGGCGGCGACGCGCACCGGGGCGGCGAAGACCACGCCGTCCTCGGCCGCCTTCCAGACCACCCAGCGCCCCTCCTCGCCGGCTGCGCTGAACCGTATTTCGCCATCGGAAAAGCCCGCGTACTCGCCCGCGCGCAGCAGGAAGACGTCGCCGGGCCGGGCGTGCCGCTGCGCTTCGGCGATGCCCCGGTAGGGGTCGGCGGCCGTGCCCGCGCCGCCGCCGGAGCCGGGGACGACGTAGAACACGGGCGCGTCCGCCGGCACCGCCGGCTCGCTGTAGGTGCGCACCGTGACCACGCCCTCGCCTGAAGGACCGTCGGGGTCTTCGAGTTTCAGCCAGAGCTCGTAGGCCGTGCCGGGCTCGAGAAAGAGGACCGAGCCGGCGCAGCCGTCGAAAGCCCCGGTCCTGCCCGCCACCGGGCTGGGCGGGGCGTGGCGGATGCGGTAGGGCGGCCAGGCCTCCCGCCACGGGCCCGCACCGGCCTCGCGGTAGCGCAGCGTGCAGGCGGCGTTGCCCTCGGGGTCGACGTCGAAGCGCCACTCGAAGCCGACCGCGTTCAAGGTGGCGTAGCTGCGCAGCTCGCCCAGGGCGGGCGGCCGCGTCGGCGCCGCCTCCGGGGGCGCGCCCCCCGGCGCGGGCGGCTGCGCCCGGCAGCCGAGGAGCAGGAGCAGGGTCGCAAGCGGCAGGCCCAGCCGGTGCAGGTCAGGCACGGGAGGCTCCTTCCTTGAACGGCATCCAACCGCATTGTAACCGGAGCGGGTATAGATTGGAGGCGTGACCCCCCGCGTGCGCGCCCTCCTCACCCTGCTGGGCCTCTCCGGAGGGCTGGCCTTCGTGGTGGGGAGCGTCCTCTTCCTGAACCCCGACCGCTACACCGAGGGGGTCTACCTCTTCATCTACGGCAGCACGGCGATGCTGCTCGAGCGCCTGGGGCGGCTCTGGCTGGACCGCGAGGGTTGAAGCCGGCTCAGCGGTCGAGCTCGAAGTAGCGCCGCAGCGCCTCGGCGGCGCCGGGGGGCAGCGGCGCGTCCTGCAGGTAGCGCTCCGCGGCGCGGCGCACCGCTTCGGGCGGCGTCCCCTGCTCCCAGGGGGAGGGCAGCTCCGCCGGCGGGCCCTCGGGTGCGTCGGCGGCCGCGGGCGGCACGGGCTCGAACCCGTCCCCAGCGGCGCCGGGGGCGCTCCCGCGGTCTTCGCCCGTCCCCGCGCCGGCGGCCCCCTCGGCTCCGTCCTCGGGCGATCCGGGGGCGGCCGTCCCCTCGCGCAGACCCTCGGCCGCAGCAGCGTCCGTGGCGTCCGCGGGCGGCCCTTCAACCGCCTGGGGGGCGCGCGCCTGCGGGGCCGCGTCCTCCGCTGCCCCCGCCTGCGGGCGGTCTGCGCCGGGGGCCTCTTCGCCGCGGCCGTTGGCCGTTTCGGCGGCGCGGTCCACCGCCCCTCCGTCCCCCTGCGCCTGCGGCCGCTCGGCCGGGGCGGCCCGCTCCTCCCCGTCGGCTTCGCGCGCGCCGGTCGCGGTCTCCTGCGGGACCGCCTCCGTGGGCGGGGGTTCGTCGCCCGCCTGCGGCTCCGGAGCCCCGGCCTCCTCCGGCGGCCGCGCCGCGGGGCCGGTGGCCCCGGGTTCGGGGGCGGGCGCCTCCTCCGCGGCGGGCGGGGCGTCCGCGGCGGGCGGGGATGCGGGGACGGTCCGCTCCCGCGCCGCTTCGGGGGCGGGTTCGCTGGTCGCCGGAAGCCGCTCCGCCGGCGCGCCCGCGACCGCTTCCGCCGGCGGCGGGCCCCCCGGCCGCGCCGGGACGGGAAGGGCCGCGGCCAGCCCCCACAGCGCCAGCGCCAGCGCCGTTTCGGCGAGCGGCGGCCGCGGCGGCCGCGCCGCGCGCGCGGCGCGCTTGGCTTCGGCGCGGAGCTGCGGGTAGGCGGGGTCCGTGGGGGGCGTTTCCAGGGCGGTGCGGTAGGCGAGGCCGAGCCGGCGGTCGATCTCGGCAAGGGCCCCGGCGAGCTCGCGCCGTACCGGGTAGAGCAGGGCGGCCAGCGGCAGGGCCAGCGCCCAGGGGCCGAGCGCCGGCTTCAGCGCCCAGGCCGCCAGGGCGAGGATCGCCGCCAGGGCCGCGCGCACGCGCCAGGCCCGGCGGGCCGCCCAGCGCCGGTGCAGGTCCATGGCCCCAGCCTAGCCCGGCGGGCGGTGAACCGGGTGAAGGGTCAGGCGCCTTCCCGGTAGCGCTTCATGCAGGCTTCCACCTCGGCCACGGCGGCGTCGCGGCCGCCCCAGCCGGTGACCTTGACCCACTTGCCCTTCTTGGCCTCGAGCGCCTTGTAGGTCTCGAAGAAGTTGGCGATCTCGTCGCGCTTGCCCGGGGGCACGTCGGCCAGGTCCTGGATCGCGTCGAGCCGCGGGTCCTCGGCCACCACCGCGAGCACCTTGGAGTCGGGGCCCTTCTCGTCCTCCATGTGCAACAGCCCGACGACCCGGGTCTCGACGAGGACGCCGGGGAGGAGCGGGTAGCTGGAGAGGATGATCCCGTCCAGGGGGTCGCCGTCCTCGGCGAGGGTCTGGGGGATGAAGCCGTAGTCCCCCGGGTAGAACTGGGCCCCGGGGAGGACGCGGTCGAGCTTGACCATGCCGGTGGCCTCGTCGAACTCGTACTTGTTCGCCGACCCGTGGGGCACCTCGATGATCATGTGCACCGTCTGGGGTGCGCCGTCGCCGATGGGAATGTCGTGCAGGTTGGCCATGGCCCCAGGATACGGCGGAGGGCGCGCGCGACGCTAGCGCTCGCGCCAGACCAGCGCGGCCAGGAGGTCGAGCGCCTCGCGGGCGGCCTCCCGTCCGGGCAGGGGCGCGAAGGCGCGCTCCAGCTCGGCGAGGGCCGGCTCGGCCATCCGCCGGGCGCGCTCGCGGGCGCGCGCCACCGCCCCCGACGCGAGCAGGCGTTCGTGCAACCAGGCCACCTCGGCCGGATCCTTCTCGGCCCGCGGCCGGCGCAGGAGCGCCTCGGCGCGGGCGCGCTCTTCGGGTGCGGCGGAGGCCAGCCAGTCGAGCAGGATCAGGGTGCGCTTCCCCTCCCAGAGGTCGCCCGCGGCCTCCTTGCCGTAGGCCGCGGGGTCGCCCTCGAGGTTGAGCACGTCGTCGACGATCTGGAAGGCGACGCCCAGCTCGAGCCCGGCGCGGGCGAAGGCGGGGTCGGGCATCCGGCCGGCGACTAGCGCCCCCAGCCGCAGTGGGGCCACGGCGGTGTAGTAGGCGGCCTTGCGCCGCACCATCTCGAGGTAGTCGTCCGGGGTGAGGTCGAAGCGGCCCTCGAGCGTCCAGCTGAGGTCGAGGTGCTGCCCGCTGGCCGTCGTCTCGACGAGCTCGGCGAACTCGAGCAGTACCTTGCGGCGCGCCCCCGCCTCGGCGAGCAGGCGCCACATCGCCGCGTGCAGGGCGTCGCCGGCGTTGAGGGCAAGCGGCATGGGCACGAGCCGGTGCAGCGCCGGGCGGCCGCGGCGTTCGTCGGAGTCGTCCTCGATGTCGTCGTGGACCAGCACCCAGTTCTGGAAGAGCTCGAGCGCCGCCGCCACCCCCAGCGCCGCGGTGTCGTCGCCGTAGGCGCGCGCGGTGAGAACGACGAGGCGGCCGCGCAGCATCTTGCCCCCCCGCTCGGGGTAGTCGCGCAGAAGCCGCGCGTAGGCGGCCAGTTCGGGCCGCGGCGCGGCTTCGGGATCGGGCAGGGCGGCGAGCAGGGTGCGCTGGATCTGCCGGGCGAGCGGGGTCACGGGGCCATTCTAGCCCCCGCGCGCCTAGGCCTCCAAGCGGCGCGCGCGCCGGCGCGCGAGGGCGAAGCTCACCGCGAGCAGCAACAGGTAGGCGGCCTGGGAGCCCAGGGTCTCGAGGGTGCCGCGCAGCCCCGCCCAGCTCAGCAGCGCGCGGTCGAAGACGCCCGCCCACCAGGCGGTCTCGGGCAGCCAGCCGGCCTCCTGGAGTTCGTGCACCCCGTTGCCCACGAAGCTGATCGCCAGCAGCAGGAGCAGCCAGCCGGAAACCTGGAAGGCCCGGCGCAGCGGCAGCCGCCGCCCGCTCCTGGCCAGGGCCGCCACGACCAGCGCGGTCACGCCCACGCCGGCGAGGAAGCCCGCCCCCGCGGCGCTCGCGGGGACCTGGGCGAGCAGCGCCCGGAAGAAGAGCACGGTCTCGAACCCCTCGCGGAAGACGACCAGGAAACCCAGGACCGCGAGCCCCAGCGCCGAGCCGCGGGCCACGGCCGCGCGCGCCCGCGTGCGCATGCGCTCGGTCCAGTCCACCACGTAGGCCTGGTGGAAGAGCCAGTTGATCACGAAGAAGAGCACCCCCGCCGCCAGCAGGGCGGTGACGCCCTCGAGCACCTCGCGGCCGGCCTCGCTCATCCCCAGGAGCAGGCTCGAGGCCCACCAGGCCGCGGCGCTCGCCAGCAGCGCGGCGGCGACGCCGCCCCAGAGGCCCCGCAGCAGGCGCGCGCCCGCGCCCGCGGCGCGCAGGTAGACGAGGACGGCGCCCAGCACCAGCGCGGCCTCGAGCCCCTCCCGGAGCACGATCGTCGCGGCGCTCGTCATCCCCCAGGTCCAGCCCGCCGTCTGGGCCAGGGCCGCGCCCGAAAGCCCCGCCCAGGCCAGGGCAACGTGGAAGACACGCGAACCGTTCATGCCGCAACCCTACACGGGCCGCCCGGCTAATGTCAAGTATTCCGGTCGGAATTGTAGGTTATTAGCAACGGTAACCGTTCGCGTTTGCGTTTACGCCTCCGCCAGCTCCTCGAGCCGCCGCTGCCAGGGGGCGTGGCCCGCCTCGGCCGCCTCGCGCCGCGCCATCTCCGCGTACCCCGCCTCGCCGGTGGCCCGGAAGAGGGCCCAAAGCGCCCGGCTCGCGGCGTAGGGGTCGCGCTGGGCGCGGGCCTCCTTGAAGGCCTTCTCGGCGAGCTCGCGCGCCTTGTCCGCGTAGCCCCAGGCCGCGTGGGCCTCGGCGAGCAGCGCGAGCACCACCGGGGAGAAGCTGCGCCCCATCACCTCGTGGATGCCCAGGGCCTCCCCCAGGGCGTGCGTCGCCTCCTTGGGGCGGCCCAGCGCGGTCAGCGCCTCGCCCTTGAGCATCAGCGCGGCGATGGCCAGCTCCCCGTCGGTGGCCTCCTCGGCGGCGGCGAAGGCCTCCTCGGCGAGGCGCAGCGCCAGCTCCGCGTCGCCGGTGAGCACCGCGTGGCTGCCGCGGTGCACCCCGGCCCAGACGCCCAGCTCGCCCCCCTCGGCCTCGAGCGCCCGCAGCTCGGCCTGGGCCGCGGCCTCGTCGCCGGCGCGCAGCCGGGCGGCGGCCAGGTTCAGCCGGGCGCGGTCCCGGAACTTCTCGGGGATGGCCTCGAGCACGGCCTCGATGACCCGCGCGGTGTCGGCGGGCCGGCGGGCGCGCCAGTAGAAGTCGGCGAGGTCGAGGGCCGAAGCGGGCTCGAGCGGGTAGGCGGCCTCGGCCCCGGCCACCAGCGCCAGCGCCGCCTCCTTGGCCCCCTGGTCGAGCAACGCGCCGGCCTTGCCCACCGCGGTGCCCCAGAGCGCGTGCAGCACCTCGCGGCGCTCGGCCTCGAGCCACTCCTGGAAGGCGGGAATGGCGCTCGAAAACCCCGCGGCCAGCTCGCCGTAGCGCTCCGCGGTCCCCGCCCAGTCGCGGTAGGCGTCCTGCCAGTAGGCGAGCACGTCGCTCTCGGCGCGCAGCTGGAAGCGCCCGTCGGCCTCCTCCAGGTAGGGGCCGTAGCGGCTCGCGCGCACCTGCTCGAGCGCCCGGTCCAGCTCGGGGATGACCTTCTCCAGCTCCTCGCGGCTGCGCCAACCCGGACGCGCCAGCAGGTAGATCGCCAGCTCCGCCCCGGGCGAGGGCGGCAGCTCGGGGGTGCGGCCCAGAAGTTCGACGCTCAATCCTTCCACGGTTCGACTTCTTTGTAGTAGATCAGCGCCGAGTACTCGGCGACCCGGCCGGAATGGGCGGTGGAAAACAGCACGTCGACGATGATGGCGTCGTCGGGAAGATCGGCCACCACGGCGTTCAGACGGTCTTGGAACAGCTCGGGATCCGTGCCCGTGACCAGGCGGAAATGCACCTCTTTCATGCCTACACCATACCGCGCCGCCCGCGCCCGGCGCGCTCCTGCGTGGAATCGGCCGAATCGGGTAGAATATACAGCAACATGAGCGCATATCAAGAAAAGCTTCGGGAGCTTACCCAAGACGAGGTCGTTTCGCAGCTCGAAGGCGCCGACGGCCTTCTGGCCCTCACCCGGGCCGAGCTGTTCTACATCGGCGAGGCCGGCGTGCAGCGCGCGCCCTTGGGCGAGATCAAGAAGGTGGTGGGGGGCAAGGGCGGCACGCTCGTGGTCATGGGCGAGGCCGCGCCGCTCATCGAGGCGCCGGTGCGCGCCTTCCAGGTCGACGAACTGCGGCTCTTCTTCGAATCGGTCAAGACCTTCGTGGCCCGGCAGAAGCAGGCCACGGTGAGCGCCCCGCCCCCGGAACCGGCGCCGCCGCCGGCACCGGAGCCCGCGCCCGCGGAGCCCGAGCCGGCCGAGTCCGTCGAGAGCACCGAGGAGCGGCCGGTGACGCTCGAGGAGGAGCTGCCCCCGCCGATCACGCCCCCCGAGGAACCCGCCCCCGCCGCGGAGATCTACACCACCGAGCCCGCGGCCGAGCCGGCGCGGCGCACCGGCGGCTTCATGGGCGCGTTGCTCAAGCTCTTCAGCCTCGGCACCCTGGGGGCGGCCGGGTACTGGATCTACATGAACCCCACGGCCGATCCGGCCTACCTGATCTTCGTCGGCGTGCTCGGCCTGGGCGTGGCCCTGGTGGAGTGGCACGCCTCCAACCTGTAGCCCTCGGCCTCTACCTGGCGCTGGTGCTGGCGCTGGGGCTCGCGCGTCTGGAGCCGCACCTCTCGGTGCGGTTTTCCCCTGTGGCCCTGGAGCGGGAGCCGCCGGTCGTGGCGGTGACCGGGGCGGTGCACCGCCCCGGGGTGTACACCCTCGAGCCGGGGGCGCGGGTGGCCGACGCCCTCGCCGCCGCGGGCGGCGCGGCCCCCGGGGCCGACCTGGAGGCGCTCGACCTCGCCCTGCCCCTCGCCGACGGCGAGACGCTGCGGGTGCCCGCCCGGGGCGAGGCGGCCCTTGAGACCCCGGGCGCGCCGCGGCCGCGGGTGAACGTGAACCGCGCCAGCGCCGAGGAGCTGGAGGCCGTGCCCGGCATCGGCCCGGCGCTGGCGCGCCGGATCGTCGCCTACCGCCCCTACCGCACCCTCGCCGAGCTCGTGCGGGTGCCCGGCATCGGCCCCCGCACTCTCGAACGCCTCCGCCCCTACCTGACCCCGTGACCCCCTACGCCTTCGCCGCCGGAGCCCTGCTGGCCGCGCTCGCCGGACCCTGGGCGGCCCTCGGGCTGCTGGCGCTGCCGGCCCTCCCCCGGAGCGCGCGCGGGCCGCTGGCGCTGGGCCTGGGGCTGGTGCTGCTGCGCATCTGGACGCTCGGCGATCCCTGGGCGGGGCGGCTGGGGGAGCGCGTCGTCCTCGAGGGCGCGCTGCGGGGCGGGGTGCTGCGCACGGCCCCGGGGCCCCTCTACCTGCGCACCTACCCGCCGCCCGCGGACGGTTGGGTGCGGGTGGAGGGCCGGGTGGCGCGGCCCGAGGGCGCCCGCCTGCCCGGCGGCTTCGACCGCCGCGCCTGGCTGCGGGGGCTCGGGGTGCAAGCGGAGCTGCGGGAGGTGCGCCTGCTCGAACACCGCCCGCCGCCGCCGGGGCTGCGCGACCCCGTGCGCGCGAACCTGCTCCGGGGCCTGGGCCCCGAGGCCGCGGGGCTGGCGCGGGCGCTCACCCTGGGGGAGCGCGCGGCCCTGGGGGACGACGTGCAGGCCTTCCGTCGGGCGGGGCTCGCCCACGCCCTCGCCCTCTCGGGGCTGCACGTGGGGATCCTCGCGGGGTTCTTCGTGCTGCTCGCCGCGCCGCTGGGGCGGGGGCGCTACCTCGCGGCGCTGGCGCTGCTGCTCGGCTACCTGGCCCTCGTGGGGCCCAGCCCCTCGCTGGTGCGGGCGGCCCTGATGGCCGGGGTCTGGCTGCTGGCGCGCGCCGCGGGGCTCGTGGAGGTGCCGCTGGCGTCGCTGCTGGCACTGGCCCTGGGGGCGCAGCTGGTGCTGACCCCCTACGCGGCGGCGAGCCTTTCGTTCCAGCTCTCCTACCTGGCGGTGCTGGGTATCGCCCTGGCGCTGCCGCTCCTGCCGCAGCAGCCGCGCTGGAAGGCGGGGTTGTTCGGCGGCCTCGGCCTCACCCTGGCGGCGCAGGCGGCCACCCTGCCGCTCGTCCTCGACCGCTTCGGCTACCTGCCGCTGGCGAGCCCGCTGGCCAACCTGGTGCTGCTGCCGCTCGTGGGTCTGCTCGTTCCCCTGGGCTTCCTCAAGGCGGCGCTGCCGGCGCTCTCGGGGCTGCTAGCGGCGCCCTTCAACCTGACCGCGGAGCTGCTGCTCGGCGGCGTCCGCCTCTTCGCCCAGGTGCCGGGGCTGCACTGGGGGGCGCTCGACGCCGGGGGCTACGCGCTCTACTACCTCGCGCTCGCCCCGCTCGTCCTCGCCGGCTACCGGCTGCTGCGGCCCCGCACCGCGCTGGCGCTCGCGGCCGCCGCGGCGCTGGTCGCGGCGGCGACGGCCGACCGGGTGCGTCCCGACGTCTGGTTCCTGGACGTGGGGCAGGGGGACGCGGCGTTGGTGCGCCTGCCCGGCGGGGTCGAAATCCTCGTCGACGCCGGCCACGCCTGGGACGCCCGCGGCCTGGCGCGGGCGCTGGCGGCGCTGGGGGTGGACGACCTCGACCTCGCCGTCGGCACCCACCCCGACGCCGACCACACCGGCGGCCTGCCCGGGCTCCTGGAGCTCGTGCCCGTGGGCCGGCTGGCGCTGGGACCGCCCAAGCCCACCGACCCCCTCGACGCGCGCCTGCGCGCCGCGGCCCGGGCCCGCGGGGTCCCCGTCGTGAACGTGAGCCGGGGCGAGGTGCTGCGCCTCGGCGGCGCCGAGCTGCGCTTCTTGCACCCGCCCGCGGCCGCCCCGGGGAAGGACAACGACCGCAGCCTCGTCTTCGTGCTGGAATACCGCGGCCGGCGGCTGCTCTTCACCGGCGACGCCCCGGCGCGCCACGCGCTGGCGTGGCCGCCCGAGCGCGTGGACGTCCTCAAGGTGGCCCACCACGGGGCCGCGGACGGCACCTCGGAGGCGCTGCTGCGCCGCTTCCGTCCGCGGATCGCCTGGATCGGGGTGGGGCCCAACGCCTTCGGCCACCCCGACCCCGGGGTGCTCCGGCGCCTCGCCGCCTGGAACGTGCGGGTGCTGCGCGCCGACCGGGACGGCTCGGTGCGGCTGCCGCTGCGCTAGCCGCGGTAGCCCAGGCGCTCGAGGATCGCGTTCAGTTCTTCCTCGGAGTAGTAGAAGATCTCGAGCCGGCCCTTGCCCTCGCCGGTGAAGCGCACCTTGAGCCCCAGCTGGCGCTCGAGGTCGCGGGCGAGCTCGGCGTAGGCCGCCTTCCGCGCCGCGGGCTTCTTCTTCGGGCGGCTCGCCAGGCGTTCGGCCTGGCGCACCGAGAGCCCCTCCCCCACGATGCGCTGGAGCAGCTGCGGGCGTTCGCCGGGCGGGGCCATCAGCAGGGCGCGGGCGTGGCCGGCGCTGATCCGGCCCTCGGCCAGGGCCTCCTGGCTGGCCTCGTCGAGCTGCAACAACCGCAGCGCGTTGGCCACGGTGCTGCGCGCCTTGCCCACGGCCTCGGCGATCTCGGCCTGGGCGTGGCCCATCTCGACGAGGCGCTGGTAGCCCAGGGCCTCCTCGATGGGGTTCAGGTCCTCGCGCTGCAGGTTCTCGACGAGGGCCAGCTCGAGCGCGGTGCGGTCGTCGAGCTCGCGCACCACCACCGGCACCTCGCTGAGCCCCGCCATCTGCGCCGCGCGGAAGCGGCGCTCGCCGGCGACGAGCTCGTACCCCTCGCCGCGCGGACGGACGAGCAGCGGCTGCAGCAGCCCCTGCTTGGCGATCGAGGCCGCGAGCTCGGCCAGCGCCGCCTCGTCGAAGCGCCGCCGCGGCTGGTCGGGGTTCGGCCGGATCAGCGCCAACGGCAGGCGGGTGGGGTGGCCCCCGGTCTTGGGCAGCAGGGCGTCGAGCCCGCGGCCCAGCCCCCTAGGCTTTCTCGACACGTCGCATCACCTCCGCGGCCAGCCGACCGTAGGCCTGCGCCCCCGCCGAGGTGGGGGCGTACTTGGCGATCGGCTCGCCGTAGCTGGGCGCCTCGGAAAGGCGCACGTTGCGCGGGATCACCGTCCAGAAGACGCGGTCCCCGAAGTGCTCGCGGGCGTTCTGCTCGACCTGTTGCGAGAGCAGGGTGCGCCCGTCGTACATCGTGAGCACGATGCCGAGGATGCGCAGCCCCGGGTTGAGCGCGCCGCGCACCTTCTCGACGGTCTCGACCAGGCGGGCGATGCCCTCAAGCGCGTAGTACTCGGTCTGCAGCGGCACGATCAGGCCTTCGGCGGCGGCGAGGACGTTGATCGTCAACGGCCCCAGGCTGGGCGGGGCGTCGAAGAGGACGAAGTCGTAGCCCGCCTCCACCCCCGCCAGGCGGGTGCGCAGGCGGAAGGGGTCGTCGAGCAGCTCGGCGGCCGCGGCGACGAGGCCCTCGCCCGCGGGGAGCAGGTCGAGGCCGTAGCTCTCCAGGTGCACGGTCTCGGCGGCCGGCTCGGCGCCCTCGAGCAACACCGCGGCGGTGCCGGCGTCGGACGGGCTCGGCGTCACCCCCAACCCCGAGGTGGCGTTGGCCTGGGGGTCGAGGTCGACGAGGAGGACCCGGCGGTCGAGCAGGGCCAGGTAGGTGGCGAGGTTGACCGCGGTCGTGGTCTTGCCCACGCCGCCCTTCTGGTTGACGACACCGAGCCGCTTCACCGCGGCGCCTCCAGCCTCAGGGCCACCAGCTCGGCGCCGGAGCCCAGGGGTTTCACGTGAAACACCTCGGCGCCCAGGCGCGCCGCCTCGGCCCGCCAGCCCGGGCCCTTGCGGGCGATCAGGGTGAGCGGGTAGTCCGCGGCGTGGGCGACGAGGCGGTAGACGACGTCGAAGGGGGCGACCGCCTGCGCGGTCACGTAGGCGGTCCGGCCGCTCCACTGCTGCACGTCGCCATTGTACACGCGCACGTTTTCCAGCCCCAGGCGGGCCGCGGCCAGGTCCAGGAAGGCCGCGCGCTTGGCGCGCCGCTCGGCGAGGGTAAGGGTCAGGTCCGGACGCGCGATCGCGAGCGGGATCGCCGGCAGCCCCGCGCCCGAGCCCACGTCGAGGACGTGGACCCCCTCGGGAAGCACCTCGCCGTAAGCGCGCGCGGCCGCGAAGTGGACGGGCAGCTCGGCGAGCACCTTGGGGGAGACCAGGTTGGCGCTGGCGGCGTAGCGCTCCAGCAGCTCGGCGTAGGCTTCGAGGCGGTCCTTCATGCGCTCCTGCGGCCGCGGCGGGCGAGGTGGACGAGCAGCGCGGTGATCTCGGAGTCGCGCAGCCCGGGGATGCGCGCCGCCTCGGCCAGGTTGGCGGGCCGGCGGCGCGAGAGCTTCTCGATCGCCTCGCGCGAGAGGTTGTGCACCGTGCGGTAGTCCAGCTCCGGCGGGATCGGGTAGGCGGCCAGCTCGCCGGTGCGGCTGCGCTGGCGCTCCTGGCGTTCGATGTAGCCGGCGTACTTGGCGCGGATCTCGACCTGTTCGGCCTCCTCGCGGCTCAGGGGCGCGGGCGGGGGGCCGGCGCGGTGCCAGGCCTCGGCGAGGGTGGCGCCCGGGCGGCGCAGCCAGACGCTGGCCGGCGCGCCCTCGATGCGGGCGCGCCCGAGGCGCTCGAGCTCGGCGCGCACCCGGGCGTACTTGGCGGTCACCCGCTCGGCGTCGGCCGCCGGCCGCAGCCCCCAGGCCGCCGCCTTGGGGACGAGGCGTTCGTCGGCGTTGTCGCCGCGCAAGAGCAGCCGCAACGCCACCCGGCTCGTCATCATCCGGTAGGGCTCGTCCACGCCGCGGGTCACCAGGTCGTCGATCAGCACCCCGATGTAGGCCTCGTCGGGGCCAAGGACGACCGCGTCCTCGCCCGCGGCGAAACGGGCGGCGTTCAGTCCGGCGACCAGCCCCTGGGCGGCGGCCTCCTCGTAGCCGGAGGTGCCGTTGACCTGGCCGGCGAGGAAGAGGCCGGGGAGGTGGCGCGACATCAGGCCGGGGCTGAGGTCGGTGGGGTCGAAGGCGTCGTACTCGACCGCGTAGGCGTAGCGCTGGATCACCGCCCGTTCGAAGCCCGGCAGCGTGCGCACCATCCGCTCCTGCACCGCCGGGGGCAGGCTGGAGGAAAAGCCCTGCAGGTAGACCTCGCTGGTCTCGAGCCCGTCGGGCTCGACGAAGAGCAGGTGGCTGTCCTTGTCGGCGAAGCGCACCACCTTGTCCTCGATCGACGGGCAGTACCGCGGCCCAACGGCCTGGACGGCCCCCGCGTAGAGCGGGGAGGCGTCGAGGTGGTCGAGGATGAGCCGGTGGGTGCCCGGGTGGGTGCGCGTCGTCCAGGTGGGAAGCGCGGCGGCGTGGGGGCCGGGGCGGCCGGAGAAGCTGCCCGGGGGGTCGTCGGGGGGCACCTCCTCAAGGGCGGCGAAGTCGATGCTGCGGCGGAGGATGCGCGGGGGCGTGCCCGTCTTGAGCCGCAGGGTGCGGTGCCCCAGGGCCTCGAGCGCCGCGGAGAGGTGGCGCGCCGGGGGCTCGCCCTGCCGCCCGGCGGGGCGGCTTTGCAGCCCGTACCAGATGCGGCCGCGCAGGAAGGTGCCCGCGGCCAGCACCGCCGCCGGGGCGGCGAGCACCCGCCCGTCGGCGGTGCGCACCCCCGCGAGGCGGCCGCCCTCGCGCACGAGCCCCACCGCCTCGCCGCGCACCACCGCGACGTTCGCTTCCGCGGCCAGCGCCGCGCGCGCCGCCGCGGCGTAGGCGTCGCGGTCGGTCTGCACCCGCAGGCTGCGCACCGCCGGCCCCTTGGAGCGGTTGAGCACCCGGGTGTGGATGGCCGCGGCGTCGGCGAGCCGGCCCATCCAGCCCCCCAGGGCCTCGATCTCGTGCACGAGCTGGCTCTTGCCGGGGCCGCCCACCGCGGGGTTGCAGGGCATCAGGCCGATGCGCGCCGGATCGCCGGTGACGAGGGCGACCCGCGCCCCCAGCCGCGCCGCGGCCGCGGCCGCCTCGATCCCCGCGTGGCCGCCCCCGACCACGACCACGTCAAAGGTTTCACGTGAAACCTCCATACCCCTAAGGCTAGCACGCGCTCGGAAAA